>JBKJMX010000042.1:0-3158 GCA_046596135.1 Gemmatimonadales bacterium | reverse complement strand
GATGACGACTGGCCGGAAGCGGACTCTGTTCCACAAAGAGACCGAAGGGCTGCGGGTCACCGCCAAACCTCGGTACATCGCCGACCAGTCGAGGCCGGCAATGGCGCACTACGTCTTTGCGTACAGGATCCGGCTCGAGAACGTTGGCACGGAGGCCTGTCGGCTGCTGTCGCGCCGGTGGCTGATCCACGACGCGGTGGGCGAGGACACCGAGGTCGAGGGCGACGGGGTGGTGGGCGAGCAGCCCCACCTTGAGCCGGGCGCCGTGTACGAATACCAGTCGTTCTGTGTGCTCAAGGGTGGGCGGGGCTGGATGGAGGGGACGTACCGGTTCGAACGCCCCGATGGGTCGGAATTTGACGCCGTGATTCCGCGTTTCGAACTCAACGCGGGCGGCGTGTCCGCGCTGGACTAGTCGCCTGCCGCCGGCGGCTCCGAACTCGCCGGTATCATCTTGGTGCGCTCGACTGCTCGCTCCACCGACAACGCGCGCTCCAACCCGTCACGCTGCAGCGCTTGCGTCGCATCGGTGTCACGCGTCACGAAAATCACTCGAGTCCCTTCAGACCCGATCTTGCGCGCGAAGTCCGCCAGGATTCGCGTCGTGGTCACGTCGAGCCCGCTGGCCGCGGTCAGGTCCACCACCAGCACGCGAGGCCGCTCGGGCAAGATGCCGAGCGCCAGGCGCAACTTCTCAGCACCACCGAAGAACAGCGGGCCGCGAACCTCGATCAGCTGCACGTCGGCGGGGAGCGATGCTCGGCGGAGTATCGCCGCGCTGTCGTCGTCCATGTCGTCACCAGTGATAACCTCCGTCGCTTTCGACATTCGCTGCACGAAGAGCAGCGCGGCGATCGCCATGCCGACGCCGATGCCAACCGTGAGGTCCGCCATCACGGTGAAGGCGAACGTGGTGAGGAGGACAGCGGCGTCCTGCCGTCCACCCCGGGCCAGGCGGAGAAATGAGGGCCACTCGCCCATGTGCCACGCCACCACGAGGAGGATCGCCGCGAGCGCAGCGAGCGGGATCATCGCGGCCATCGTCCCGGCGACCATCAGGATGAGCAGCAGTGTGGCCGCGTGAACCAGGCCGGCGATCGGCGTTTTACCACCCGAACGGATGTTGGTTGCCGTGCGTGCGATCGCACCCGTGGCCGGGATTCCCCCGAACAGTGGCGAGGCGATGTTCGCGATCCCCAGCGCTACGAGCTCGGTATTGGCCCGGTGTCTCCCACCGGTCATCGAATCCGCGACCACCGCCGATAGCAGCGATTCGATCGCGGCGAGGAGCGCGATCGTGCACGCCGGTCCGAACAGCTCCGGCAGCCGCGCTACCGACACGAGCGGGATCGATGGCATCGGAATCCCGCTCGGCAGGGCCCCAAAACGCGAGCCAATGGTCGCGACAGGGAGGTCCAGGAGGGCGCACCCTGCAGTGACCAGAAGGAGGGCAACGAACGGCGCTGGTATCGGTGTCTTCAACCGAGGCCAGCCGACCAGGATCGCGAGCGTGCCGAGGGCCACCCCTATCGTGAGCGCATCGGTGGTGCCGACTGCCCGAGCAAGCGTATCCAGCCGCGGCAGGAACGCCGCCGGCATTCGGGCGATCGCCATCCCGCCGGCGTCGGCGAGCTGGCCCACCGCGATCACGACCGCGATACCGCTGGTGAAGCCGGTGATGACGGGAAGCGGGATGTAGCGAATCAGGGCGCCCGCACCCAGGAGGCCGCCCACGATCAGGATGATCCCTGCCATCACCGTCGCCAAGAGGAGGCCATCGATCCCGTGTCGCTCGATCGTGGCCGCCACAAGCACCACAAAGGCCCCGGTGGGCCCTCCGATCTGAACCCGGGAGCCGCCCAGGCCGGAAATAATGGCCCCGGCGATCACGGCGGTGATCAACCCCTGACGGGGCGTGACCCCCGAGGCGATCGCGAAGGCGATGGCCAGGGGGAGGGCGACCACGCCCACAATGACGCCCGCGGTCACCTCACGGAGGAGCTGCTCGCGGGTGAGGCCCGAGATGGCGTCGAGAATTTTGGGGCGGAAGCGGTACATGGCGGGTTAAAATCTACCGGAGGTCAGAGGCAAACGATGCCTCGGCAGCACAAGTCGACCTGCCCTCAGCAAGGGCGTTCCCACGGCGCAATCGACGCACCGTGAATGGTTTTCAGCGCCGATCGAGGAGGGCGCTTGGTACAGTGGTTGAACAGCCGCAAACCCGTGTCATGATGGGCCTTGCGCGGCGCAAGCCGTTCGTCTAGGTTTGCCGTCCCCGTAGCAGGGGGTCGTGACGCGGGACAGCACGAGGGCTCGGCGGAATCACGTACCGAGAGACACATCCAAGCCCTTGACGCCGTGCATCGACTGTAGTAACATTAGTGGCTGGCGACGAAACGGTAACATGACGCAAGTCGTCCACGAATTTTTGTTGTATCGCTCTTTGACAAGTGATGGATCGGGGAGAAGTCTTTGGTGGGTGCGGACCCGATGATGTGTCACCCGTTCAGGGGTGGCGCTGAGGGTACACATTTAACTGAACGACCAATCCGGACAACAGGTAATTTTTACCAGTTGTTTGGTCTAGAGCTATATCGAATACTCCATTGGAGAGTTTGATCCTGGCTCAGGACGAACGCTGGCGGCGTGCCTAACACATGCAAGTCGAACGGGGGTAGCAATACCCCAGTGGCGAACGGGTGCGTAACACGTGAGAAATCTGTCTATCGGCGGGGGATAGCCGGCCCAACGGCCGGGTAATACCGCGTACGTCGGCGAGGGCGCATGCCCATGCCGGGAAAGCAGCAATGCACCGATTGAGGATCTCGCGGCCTATCAGCTTGTTGGTGAGGTAACGGCTCACCAAGGCAACGACGGGTAGCTGGTCTGAGAGGATGATCAGCCACATTGGGACTGAGACACGGCCCAGACTCCTACGGGAGGCAGCAGTGGGGAATATTGCGCAATGGGGGAAACCCTGACGCAGCGACGCCGCGTGTGGGATGACGGCCTTCGGGTTGTAAACCACTGTCGCGAGGGACGAAGATCTGACGGTACCTCGAAAGGAAGCACCGGCTAACTCTGTGCCAGCAGCCGCGGTAATACAGAGGGTGCGAGCGTTGTCCGGAATTACTGGGCGTAAAGGGCGCGTAGGCGGC
>JBKJMX010000162.1:0-16347 GCA_046596135.1 Gemmatimonadales bacterium | reverse complement strand
CGGTCTTTCTGTGGGAAACAACCGCTACAAGGAACGCGCCTTCTTCTCGTGGAACTGGCCCGACCAGGCTCGGCAATGGCTGCCGATGATCGACCACCCTTCCGACAAGGCGACCAGTGAGTTCGTGATCACGGCACCCGACAGATACTCCGTGGTTGCCAATGGATTGTTGCAGCAGGAGGTCTCCTCCGGAGACGGCTGGAAGACCACGCACTGGAAGCAATCGGTGCCGATCGCCTCGTGGCTCAACGCGATCGGCGTGGCACAGTTCGGCGTGCATCATGCGGGGAGGGTCCGGGGCGTCGAGCTCCAGACGTGGGTGCCGCACCAGGATCTCGCCCGAGGCATCGCGGCCTTCGAGGAGCCCTCCCGCAAGGCGATCGAGTTCTTCAGTGATCGAATCGGTCCCTACAGTTATGAGAAACTGGCCAACGTCTCGGCGGCGTTCGGTGGCGGCGGGACCGAGCACGCCAGTGTGATTTTCTACGGCGAGACGGTGATGGATCGAAATGCCACGGGTATAGTGGCGCATGAGATCGCACATCAGTGGTTCGGCGATGCCGTCACCGAGAGCGACTGGGACGACGCCTGGCTCAGCGAGGGATTCGCGACCTATTTCACACTCCTCTACACTGAACACTACGAGGGCCGGGATGCGTTCGTGCTCGAGCTGCAGCGCGCGCGGGTCACCGCGCTTGCTGCCGAGAAGCGGCTCAACGAGCCGGTGGTGCACAACAATATTGATGACCTGGACGGCGTCATTCCCAACCTGGTGTACCAGAAGGGCGCCTGGGTGCTGCACATGCTGCGGCAACAGGTGGGCACCGAGACTTTCTGGACCGGAATCCGAGCCTACTATCGCCAACATCGCGATGGAAACGCTTCGAGCGATGATCTGCGTCGTGCCATGGAGGAGGCTTCAGGACAGGACCTGACATGGTTCTTCGAGCAGTGGCTCCACCGCAATCTCTCCCCCGCCCTCACCGGTACCTGGAGCTACGATGCGGCAACGAAACAGCTGGTAATCGAATTGACGCAGGCACAAACCGGGTCACCCTACCGCCTCCCGTTGGAAGTGGGCGTGGTGCTCGACAGCGTAGGCACCACGATGAGGGTCACCAAGGTTGAGATGACCAAGGCAACCCAGCGTATCACGATCCCAGCCGCTGACGTGCCCAGGGACGTGGTGCTCGATCCCAACACCTGGCTGTTGATGGATCCGCCGCAGCTGATGCGTCGGTAGCCCTCGGAGACGAACATGTCATTGTTACTCCTGGCCCTGCTGCAGGTCGCCCCACGCCAGCCTGCCCACCCCGATCTCCGAGTGTGGTTTAGTCAGCCCGCAACCGCCTGGAATCAAGCGCTTCCGGTCGGCAACGGCCGGCTCGGCGCGATGGTCTTCGGCGGACGCAGTCGCGAGACCATTCAGCTCAATGAGGAGACGCTCTGGTCGGGGGGTCCGTACAATCCGGTGGTGCCCGGTGCGTATCGTGCGCTGCCCGAAATCCGTCGGTTGCTCTTCGCGGGCGATATCCCGGCGGCTCACGATCTGTTTGGTCGGACCATGATGGGACATCCCTACGAGCAGATGAAGTACCAGCCGCTCGGCAACCTGCAGCTGACGTTTCCGGGTCACGACAAGTCGACGGCTTACCAACGTGAACTCGATCTCGATACAGGCGTGGCGCGAGTGAGCTACACCGTTGACGGCGTCCGCTTTGTGCGTGAAGTCTTCGCGAGCGCCGTCGATCAGGTGATTGTCGTGCGGCTCACCTCCGACCGACCAGGCTCGATCTCGTTCACCGTCGCACTCGAAGGCGTGCGCAACCAGGATCACTCGAACTACGGCACCGAGTATTTCCGGATCGATGGCGTGCCGCCCAATCGGCTTCGGCTCACGGGCAAGAGCACCGACTATCTCGGTATCGAAGGGAAGCTTCGCTATCAAGCCGACCTCGTTGCCCAGGCCGAGGGCGGTACCATTACCACCGATCGACGCAACCTCACCGTGACCGGTGCGAATGCGGTGACGCTCGTCCTTGCTGCGGCCACCAATTTCGTCAACTATCGTGACGTGAGCGGCGATCCGGCGGCACGGGTGGCGCAGGTGCTGCAACGCGTCGAGATGAAGCGGTATGCCGACTTGGTGCAGGCGCATGAGCGCGAGCACCAAGGTTGGTTCCGGCGAGTGTCACTGCAACTGGGGAGTGCACTGCCCGAGGCCTACACCCTCCCGACTGATCTCCGCATCACACGCTATGCAACGCAGCCCGACCCCGGACTTGCCGCACTGGCGTACCAGTTCGGACGATACCTCCTGATCGCGAGCTCGCGGCCGGAGACTGAGCCAGCGAACCTCCAAGGCATCTGGAACGACATGTCAAATCCACCGTGGGACTCGAAGTACACGGTCAACATCAACTTGCCGATGAATTACTGGCTGGCCGAGAGCGGCAACCTCGCCGAACTGGTGGGGCCACTTGAGAAGCTGGTCAACGAAGTCGCGGATGCGGGGACGGAGACGGCGCGGGAGCACTGGGGCGCGCGCGGTTGGGTGTTGCACCAGAACACAGATCTCTGGCGATCGACCACGCCGATGGATGGTCCCTCATGGGGCGCATGGCCGGTGGGTGGCGCCTGGTTGATGAGCAACCTGTACGAGCGCTACCGGTTCTCGGGCGACGACACCGATCTCCGCAGGATCTACCCGCTGCTCCGTGATCAGACCCGGTTCATTCTCGACATCCTGGTCAAGGAGCCGACCCACGGCTGGCTGGTGACGGCGCCGTCGAACTCACCGGAGAATTTCCCCGCGTGGCCTGGAAATGGCGCATTCTTCGATGAAGTCAGTGGCGGTCGGCTCCAGGCGCGCACCATGACGGCCGGTCCGACCATGGACATGCAACTGATCCGTGAACTCTTCACCAACTTCGACGACGCCGCGACGCACCTCAAGATGGACCCAGCGCTGCTCGCCGAAGTGCGCGCCGCAAGACCGCAACTCGCGCCTAACCAGATCGGCAAGCACGGGCAGGTGCAGGAATGGCTCGACGATTGGGACGAGATTGAACCGCACCATCGACACCTTTCGCATCTCTGGGGTCTCTATCCGGGCCGAGAGATCACGCCGGAAGCGACGCCGGAGCTGGCGGCCGCCGCAGCCGTGACGTTGGATAGGCGAGGAACGGGGGGATGCGGTTGGTCGTACGGGTGGAAGATGGGGCTTCACGCACGGCTCTACGACGGGCAGCGCGCGCTCGATCAGTTGCGAGCATTACTCACCAAGTCGTCACTACCAAACTTATTCTCGCTCTGTGGCAAGGAACTCCAGGTCGACGGCAACCTCGGCGCCGCCGGCTCGATCGCCGAGATGCTTCTGCAGTCGCATCAGGGATACATCCACCTGCTGCCGGCACTACCGGCGGAATGGCGCGACGGCCGTGTCACCGGACTGCGCGGGCGTGGCGGGGTGACGGTCGCGATCACCTGGGCTGCAGGCAGGGTGACCGAGGCGAGCGTTGAATCCACCAAGCAGGAGCGCGTCGTCATTCGGGCCAAGGGAACGGCCGTAGGAACGGCGTCAGGTCGGCCCATTCGGCTCGAGCCAGCTGGACCCGAGACCTTCGCCTTTACTGCGGAACCAGGCATGCGCTACACGTTGTCGTTCGTTCGCTGAGCGCCGCGGACCAACTGTTGTTGGTGTTGCTCCGGAAATATGTCATGGATCTGGACCTCCGAACAGTATTGGCGAGTCGGCCCACCGGTCTTCACCATCTGACGGGAGCTTGTACGTGGACTTCACGTTACCGACGGCACTACCGATTCTTGCGCGCACCCCGGTGGTACTCACCACTTTACTCAGCGACCTTCCAAATGGGTGGACGCACGGCGCCGAGGGCCCCGACACGTGGAGCCCTTTCGATGTGGTGGGTCACTTGATTCACGGCGAGCGCACCGACTGGATTCCCCGTGTGGAACACCTCCTGGCCCACAACGACGCCGTACCATTTCCGGCGTTCGACCGCTTCGCGCAGTTCGAGGCCTCTCGCGGCCGGCGCATTCACGAGCTGCTCGGCAGTTTCGCCGAGCTGCGTGCCGCGTCGCTTCAGCGCCTCGAGGAACTCGCCGTCACGCCCGCCGATCTCGACCGAGCGGGCCGTCACCCCGAGTTGGGCCCGGTCACGTTGCGTCAACTTTTCGCAACCTGGGTCGTTCACGATCTTGACCACATCGCCCAGATCGTACGATGCATGGCTCGGCAACATGCAGATGCGGTTGGCCCGTGGCGCGAATACCTCCGAATCATCCGAGCGCCTTGACCATTGCATGCAGCCTCAGTGGTACTCCCAACTCCATGGCATCCCCGTGTCGCCGAGCACCGCTTCGGTCAATTCGCGATAGATCCGCTCGGCGCGCACGTCATTCGAGAGCATGACCAGGCAGCGCTTCTGGCGTTCGATGCACACCACCATGTTGCCGGTCGACTCGTTGTGCCCACCCTTGAACCACACTTTCCCGTTTGGCCCATCGAACGTGACAAGTCCAAGTCCGGCCGACAGACCGATGTCGGAATTGGCGGGGTTGGTGTCGGGAAGGAGCGTGGGGAACTGATAGCGCGAGGCGATCGGAACCTGCGATCGCATCATCTCGGTGCGGGAGGCAGCGGTGAGCCCGTCGGCGCGAACGATGCCGGCCCAGAGCCGAGCCTGATCGTCGATATCGGTGTCCATCGAACCGGCAGCGCTCACGTTCGACCGTTCGTCGTGCGGCTCGGGCGTGCCATCGACCATGAAACCGTCGGCGAGGTTGGCCTGAAAGTCAGGACGCCACTGCATGCTGGTGCGCGTCATCCCGAACCGATCGAACACTCGGCGTTGCATCTCCGCGCCGACATCGAGGTGCAGCGCTTCCTCAAGAATCAGTTGTGCGATATAGAACCCTTCGCCCGAGTAGCCGTAGCGCGCGCCGGGATCGTGGTGGAAACGCAGCTTGCGGTCGCGCTCCAGCCACCGGAAGTTGGCGAACCCGGAGGTGTGGGTGAGCAGAACGCGCATTGTGAGCGCCTTCCAGCGCTCGTCGCCAGCCAGATCGCGATAGTCGTCGTATTGCGGCAACGGCCGGGGGAGGAGTTTGGCGACCGAAGCATCGAGGTCGAGTCGCGCCTCGTCAACCAGTTGCATCACCATGTAGGCAAAGGCGGTCTTGGTGAGCGACGCGCCGTACATGATCGTCTGCGTGGTGAGCGGGTTGCGCGCAGCGTTGCGAATGCCGTAAGCCGCGACATGGACTACCGCGCCATTGTCGATGACCGCGAGGGCAAGCCCCTGCACGTTCTGACGCTGCATCAGCGCTTGGGCAGTGCTGTCGACTCTGGCAGCGACGGGCAGCGGCTGACTCACCGGCCGCACCCCGCAACCCGCGATGGCAAGCGACGCGCAGAACAGCGGCCAGAGCCCTGGCCTGGTCGCGCTACGTGCGTCATCGGGAAGAACGACATCTGCAGGATAACGAGCCAATTCAAACGACCTCTCATCATCGGGTACACTGCGGGACGATACGCCTGCGTTCCAGTGCCTCCGGCGCTGCAGCTACACTCGGAGGATTGTCCTAAACCCGCGTCCCGCGTAGTAAGACTCCGCACCGTTGTGGTATATGAACACCGTATCGAACCGCCGGTCGCCGAAAATGGCACCTCCGAGATCCCGGATGCCAGGCGGAGTCCGGAGCCAGCTCGAGGTCTTGAGATCGAACTCGCCCAGTTGCTGCAGCGCGCGGTACTCCTCCTCGGTCAGCAACTGGACACCCATATTGTCCGCCATCTGCACTGCACTCCCCTTCGGCTTGTTCGCTTTTCGCGCCTTCAGCGCCGCACCGTCGTAGCAGAAGCTGCGGCGCTCCTTGGGACTCTCCGCTGCGCAGTCACAGAAAATGAATTTTCCGGCCTTGCCCTCGCGGCCGATCACGTCGGGCTCGCCACCGGTGGCCTCCATCTCGGCCAGCGTCTTCAAGCTGGTCGGGCTCGCTTCGAGTGCAGACTCGACGCTAGCCCACTTCAGCCCCTCGTGTCGCTCGGTGTACTTGGCGAAGCGGGTGCGAAGGGTGGCGATCAGGTTGTCGCGCTCGGTTGGTTTCATGGCTTTCGAGTCTCGTCGGCTGAATGCGGGTGCGCAAGTTCGTCAACTGTAGTGCCCGAGCGGAGGTGCAGGCGCGTCGACCAGAGTAACAGATACCCCACGACGACGAAGCCCAACAACAATCCAGTGGCGTTGATGAGGGCCTGCCGATATCCCAATGCAATGACATCGACGAACGGGTACGGATACGCCGCCAGCATCTCTCCGCGGATCAGCACGTACCCGAAGTACAGCAGCGGGTACCAGCACCAGGAGAATGGAGCCCACCAGCGAAGCGGCTTGTCCGGGCGGAGGAGCAGCCAGTGAAGAAGCGCGCCCGCGGGCACAACGTAATGCAATACCACATCGGCAACCCAGTGCGCGCCGGTCGGATCCCAGATGTTGCGAAGCAGGAAATGGTAGCCGAGGCCCACGATCAGTGCAGCGGCCGTCGCGCAACCGATCATGTGCGTGGCGTAGAGGGCAGACCGGGGGCGGAACGCACCGGCAGTGCACACCAGCGCGACGAGGATGTTCGTGAGAACGGTGAAGTAGCCGAGGTAGATGATCACCCCGTGGCCCGCAGAGGAGCCATTTGCCATCGCGAGGGCTAGCGACAGCCACAGTTGCAGCAGCACGCCAAACCACGCCGCGCCGGCAACGAGCCGAGTCACGCCTAACCGGCGGCTCACCCCTTTCGCGCGGCCTCGATCGCCGCAACGTCGATCTTCGACATTGTCATCATCGCCGCGAATGCGCGGGCGGCGGCCTCTCGATCGGAGTCAGCGAGCGCGTCGATCAGTACCCTCGGAACGATCTGCCAACTGAGGCCGAAGCGATCTCGGCACCAACTGCACTCGCTTGCCTCGCCGCCGCCGTCAATGATGGCGTTCCAGTATCGGTCGGTCTCTTCCTGATCGGCGGTGAACACCTGGAACGATACTGCCTCATTGAACTTGAATGCTGGTCCACCGTTGAGCCCCACGAATGACATGCCGAGTACGGTGAACTCCACGGTCAGCACATCACCCTTTTTCCCGCTCGGGTAGTCGTCCGGTGCGCGATGAACTGCGTCGACGTGGCTATCCGGAAATGTAGCGGCGTAAAAATTGGCGGCCTCTTCCGCCTGACCATCATACCAGAGGCAGGGAGCAATCTTGGCGCTCATCCGTCAATCTCCTGCAATAGGGTGGTTCGCGCTTCGTCTTCAGCTCCCGGTGCTGTCGGCGCTCCTGGTGGCACAGGCAGCGAGGCCAAGAATTGCCAGAGCGATCCGCCTCACCGCGCCATCTCACCCATGATCTTTTCATAGGACTTCATCAGGTCTGCGATCCGATCCTTCTTCACGAACGGTGTACCGAGGAATCGCTCGACGGTGGCGTTGAACAGTGCGGGATCGTCGTAGGGCACCATGTGGGTGCTGTTGGGGAAGATCCCCATTTGGCCGTTCGGCAGGTGGTTGAAGATTTCGACAATGTGCTCAAGCCGGATCACATCGTGATCACCCGCAAGGATCAGGGTCGGAGCGGTGATGCGCTCCAGCATCGCGGGATCGATGTTCGGCTCGCTCGTCATCATCCCCCCAACCTTGAGTTCGCGCCTGCCCTGCGGGGTGTTCCGGACGCTGTCGGGCATCGATGAGAGCATGGTCTGGATCAGCTCGCCGGACTCCTTGTACAAGGCTTGCGGGCCGGGATTCAGGTTTGCGGCCATCGACACGATCTTCTTGACCTTGGCAGGATGCCGGATGCCCAGCAGCAGCGCCTCGACCCCACCGTCGCTCCAGCCGAGGACATCGACCGAGTCCAGCTTCAAGTGATCGATTAACGCCGCCAGGTCATCGGTCATCTTCTCATAGGTGAGCGGCTCATTGCTGTCGGACGAGCGGCCATGGTCGCGACTGTCCATCGCGATCACCCGGTAGTGTCCCTTGAAGTGGGCAATCTGCGCTGCCAGCGTACCAATACTGAAGCCGTTCCCGTGCACAAGCAGGAGGGGAGGACCCTCGCCGTACGTCTCGTAGTAGAGGGTGACACCGTCGTGCTCGAAGGTGCCGCTTGCCGCGGCGTTGGCACCGTACGGGATGGATTCGACGGTCGCGGCGGGCACCGTGTCGGCGGGCGGCACGTCCCGGTCGCACGCGGTTATGAACAGGAGCACGCAGGCGAGTGACATCAATCGGTGGCGCATGATCATGCAGATATCCTGGTCGGGATGGGTGGGCTGGAGAGCTTGTCGGGCCTGCATCGACGCACCTTGGTGGCATATGGTTGGGGCTCAGACCTCTTGTGCTTCCGCAGTGGTGTCACCGAAGCAGCCGCGCCAGCTCCATGCTGCAACAAAGACGACGAAATACCCTACGGTACCGACCCTACGACGGACGCCTTCCGGCTTGTGACTTATGACTTATGACTTACGACTTACTACTAACGACTAACGACTAACGACTTCCGTCTACACTCCCGCGACCACGTAACTCGCCCCCTTGCTCTGCGCCATCGACATCGCCGCCACCATTGCCGGCACCACAATCACCCCCGGCAGCATCCCCGCCTGGAGCTCCGCCCTGGTCTCGGCGTAGCCCTCTTTGGTCTGGTTCATCGCCCGACGGATCACACCTCGGAATACATTGTTGCACAACAGGAACTGCGCGCCTCTTCCCTGCAACACATCGACCCCGAACTCGCTCATCCCTTCAGTCGGCTTCGGTTGCCACCAGACATTCCGTACCGCCGTTTCGCCGGTGCGCGCATCAGTCGTCTTGCTCGAGGCACCGTAGCCGTACTTGGCCCAGATGGCATCGTTGAAGACGATCGGATAGGCGTCGCCGCTGATCCCCAGGATCGGCATCACGTCGGGCGCCGAAGCTCCCCAACCATCACGCATGCCGTTGAGGTAGTTCTTGGCGTAGTACAGCCCGCCCCCATTCTGGTACGCGCCGACATCGAATACCAAGGCGTGCTTCGCCTTGGCAGTGCGTTCGAGCCACGACATGTCCCACGGTCCGTCATCACCCGTGGCCGGAAACGGTACCGGCGGCGTGCGCGGCGGGGCAGGAGCAGCGGGCTGCTGCGCGGCCGTGGCAACCGGAGCCGGAGTGGTGGTCGGCACCGCTGCACGAGCACATGCTGATGCGGCGAGCGCCACTCCGCCGAGCCCGAGGTGCGTGACGAAATCACGACGAGTGGTGGGATGCTGTTCGGCTGACATGGGGTGTCCTGTCGAAAGGGTTACCTGCTGCAACACTTCTGCACGGATTCCTGCCCGGCGCAACCGACTCAAAGTGCGAGCCTGATGAGGCGCGCGCGCACCCAAGTCGCGAGTTCACCCTCCGAAAGCGTCCCCGCTGCCAGCGCCGTCATTACCTGAACCACCTCGACCTCGGTAGCGTCCAGCTCCTTCTTGTTGAGGCCAAGAAAGATCGCCATTCCCAGGAACGCAGCCCGCTTGTTGCCATCATGAAATGCATGTCCCTTGGCAAGGCCGAATGCATATGCAGCTGCCAGGGAACTCAAGTCCGAGGCGGGCTCGAAGGCCCATTTCTGCCGAGCGCGTGCCAGCGCCGCCTCGAGGGCATCCTCATCTCGCAGGCCCGAGAGCCCGCCATGCTCGCGCAACTGATCGAAGTGGGCGGACTCGAGCACCAGTCGAGGAAGCCACCGCGGCTCGCGCATTGGCTATTTCGCGAGTTCGTGGAGGGCGTTACGGAACTTCCGGGCCGTGTGGGCGGCGATCGCCAGTCCGGCCTCGACATCGGGGTCGTAGGGGCTCAGGAGAATCCCGCGATCGGTTTCTACCGCCAGGACACGGTCCCCCACCGCGAGATGAAGGCGGTCAGCCATCTCCTTGGGAAGCGTAGCGCCGATCGAACCACCGACCTGGCGTAGGGTGATCTCGCGCACCATGGGGTTGCCTCGCAGCACGGGTACTCCACAACGGTAGCACCTCAGTGCTACTTGGTCAACCGTCACCGGACGTCCGCCCACCACCCCTAACGATCAACGTTACCATTCAGTCCCCGCCCCTCGACTGAACCCTGTCCGTGGGAACTGCGATGCGCCGCACCGCCCTGCTCCTCGCCATCTTCGCCACCGCCATGACCACTGCCTCAGCCCAGATCACGAGTCCCGACACCACCGACCATTTCATCTGGCTCGAGGATTGGACCGGCGACCGCGCCATGTCGTGGGTCAACGCCGAGAATGCGAAGACGACCGATGTCCTCGAGAAGGACCCTCGCTTCGCCGGTTTCTATGACAACGCACTCTCGATGGCACAGGCCAAAGACCGGATCCCCGGTGCGTCGTTCATCGGCGGCAAGCTGTTCAACTTCTGGCAGGACGCCGAGCACATCCGGGGCATCTGGCGATCGACCACCCTCGCGAGCTATCGCACCGCCGCACCAGAGTGGACCACGGTGCTCGACCTCGATGCCCTCGCCAAGAGCGAGCACGCGAACTGGGTCTGGCACGGCGCTGACTGCGTTCGGCCCGCCGAGACGCGCTGCCTGATCAACCTGTCGGATGGCGGCGAGGATGCGGTCACGGTGCGAGAGTTCGACCTCACCACCCAGTCGTTCGTGAAGGACGGTTTCGAGTTGCCAAAGGGAAAGCAGAATGTGGCGTGGATGGGTCCCGACACCCTGCTCGTCGCGCGGGAGTGGAACCCCGGCGAGCTGACCGCGTCGGGCTATCCCTACATCATGAAGCGACTCGCGCGCGGGCAGTCGCTTGCCGATGCGGTCGAAATCTTCCGCGGCAACAAGAGCGACGTCTGGGCAGGTCCCGCCACGCTGGAAGACGCATCGGGCCACCGCATGAGCGTGATCTACCGCGGCCTCGACTTCTTCCATTCTGAGCACTACATCATCCGCGCCCACGACGTGGCACTCCTCGCCATGCCGGCGAAGTCCGGGTTCGCGACGATGCTGGACGGGCAGGTGGTGGTCCAGCTCTCGGAGCCGTGGGTCACGGGCTCCACCACGATCAAGAGCGGCGGGCTCGCCGCATTCTCGTTGGCGACGGCACTGAAGACCCCCGACGCGCTGGCACCGGTGGCGATCGTGGAACCGGGCCCTCGTGAATCGGTGGCCGGCGCATCCGCGACTCGCACACGCTTGTTGGTGGGGATGACCGACAACGTCCGCGGTCGTGTCTACTCCTATTCCCGCACCGCCAGCGGCAACTGGACACGCAAGCGAATTGCCCTCCCCGACAACATGACCACTGGTGTCAGCAGCGTCGATTCGCGCAGCGATATCGCGTTCATCGGCGTCACCGGATTCCTCACGCCGAGCTCGACCTGGCTCGCCGACGCGGCACTCGGCACCGCCTCTGTGCTCAAGTCGCAGCCGGAGCGGTTCGATGCATCGGGCAGCGTGGTGGAACAGTTCGAGGTGACATCGAAGGACGGGACCAAAGTCCCGTACTTCATTGTCCACCCGAAGACGATGCCGCTCGATGGATCCACGCCCACCATTCTCACCGCGTATGGCGGCTTCGAGGTGTCGAATACGCCGTCGTACAACCAGAATGCCGGCAAGCTCTGGATCGAGCGAGGCGGTGCATACGTGCTCGCGAACATTCGCGGCGGCGGGGAGTTCGGACCGGCCTGGCACCAAGCCGGTCTCAAGACCAAGCGTCAGGTGATCTACGACGACTTTGCCGCCGTGGCACAGGACCTGATCGCCCGCAAGATCACGTCACCGCGCCGACTCGGCATCGTCGGCGGATCGAACGGCGGTCTGCTCATGGGCGTCGAGATGAACCAGCACCCCGAGCTCTGGAACGCAGTGGAGATCGCGGTGCCGTTGCTCGACATGTTGCGGTATGAGCAAATCGCGGCGGGCGCGTCGTGGGTGGGTGAATATGGGAGCGTGGCGAATCCGGACGAGCGCGCATTCCTAGCGAGCATCTCACCGTATCACAATCTCAGGCCGGGCGTGAAGTACCCCATGCCGTTCATCTGGACCACCACCAAGGACGATCGCGTTGGCCCTCAACACGCACGCAAGCTCGCCGCGAAGATGGGCGAATTGGGCATGCCGTATCTGTACTATGAAGTCATCGAAGGCGGGCACGGTGCCGGTGCGAACGCCATTCAGGCCGCGCACACCAATGCCCTTGGCTACACCTACTTCACTCGGCAGTTGATGGATGGTGCGGCGATGGTGCCCTAGCTCTCCAACCGACCCAACGTGTTGCCAGAATTTCGTGCCAGGTCGATCAGCTGCCGGAACTGGGCCCGCCGGCGCTCGGCCCAACCCTTGAGGCCGTACACGCCACGTCCCACCATGGCAGAGCCGACGAGGGCGAGAATACCCATGCCGTCGAGGTTGGAGATCAATGCTGGATTGCCCGAGAGAAGTGGCGTAAGCGACACCGCCGCAGCGATGCCGATCGCACCCGTACCGGCCATGATCAAGCCTCGGGCATAGCCGTTGAGTGTCTTGAACCGCAGCCGGTGACCTCCCGTACCCGGTTCCAGCAGCATCTGCAGGTTGCTGTTGGTCCATTGGCGAAACGAACCGTCCTGACGGAGCAGCCCACGGGCGGAAAAGAGGTCTCGTGCCATAACGACGAGTTGATCCCATTCGGCATCGGTGAGGTGACGGCCGAGTTCGACATCGTCCGCAACCGCGATTGGCAGGCCTATCATGCGGCGCGTCACCGGGCCGACGGCAGCCGGCTGATCGAGCGACTGGGCTGCGAGGGCGACCTGCTCAGCCGGGATCCCGGCTTCCGCGCCTATTTCCTGCAACTCGGCGAGCGACATCCCGGGTCGGCCCGGCGGCTGTGCGCCAAGTTGGTGAGCAGAATCAGTCGCGCGCAGAAAGATCTCGGACACTTCGTCATCGGTATAGCGGCGATTGGTCATGACCTAACCATAGCACAGCCTACCGACTGAACCCCTGATTCCTCGCCATGTAGGCCGCCCCCATGCCATCCATCGCATTCCGGACTTCTGCAGTGGGTGAACCGTATACCGTGAGACGAGTCGGCGTGAACACGCCCATGAAGCGGCCGGCATACTTCTCGCCGAAGGTGCGGATATGGATCATCGCAGCGTCAGAGTCGGTATACCGCTCCCAGAGATGGCATTTTTTGCCGTCAGCGCTGAAGTGCCCCTCGTAGCAGAGCGTGTCCGGCTCATTTGCCTTCGTTGCCGCGACCATTTCCTGCATCAGCGCCTGCATGTCCGTTTCCCGCCCGTCGATTACGTCGAGTTCCAGCATCCAGGACACATGGTTGCTCACTGGGTCTTCCTTGTGAGAGTGACCGACTTGACGGGCCAGGCCTACTCAACCGCCACCGCCCGGATCATCCCCAGCATCGCGTGCGGTTCGCCCGTCGCGGCGGACGGCACGAGACAGTACAGCACGTAGGTTCCGGGCGACAGATGCATCGGCAGGTAAACGGTCTGCCCTGGGCCCGTGCGCGCAACACCTGCGATGGGCTCCGCCAACTGCGATCGGTCGTCCGCGGCAAGCCAGCCCTGTGGCGTGGCGCCGGCATGCAGGCGATCGATGCGAAGCTGATGGTCCTCGCGGCCAACGTTGACGACCTTGAGCATTCGCTCGCCCGAATGCCATGGCACCTGGGTGACATAGGCAAAGTCCGCCATGCTGACGTCAATCACCGAATCAACTGGCGGCTCAACCTGCGCAGGGCCCACTGCTTCGACCACCTGCCACTCACCCTTGCTCGCGTGTCGATGGCCATCCTCGTGTCGCCGCACGCACGCCAGCACATAGGTGCCAGGCGTCATGTTCACGACGACGTCGCCGCTGTCTCCGATCTCGGGGCCACCAATCGCGACGGCTTGCGGGGGCGTGATGCGTGCGGTGTCCAGCGCCGCCAGAAATGCGGACACACCTTCTGCCGCGGTATTTCCGTTCAGGCGGTAGGCAACGAGAATGTGGCCCGCACCGTCTTCCTCCACCCGCATCGTCTGCCACCCGGCAGCGACGGTGTCGGGAGCCGCGATGTCTCCATCGTTCACCGTCACGAGGAACGATGCCGGGGGCGGGGTGGGTGGAACAGACGTGCAAGCGACCAAAAGCAGAGCGATGACGATAAGCAATCCATGGCGCATGCTGGCACCTCCCCGTCGACGGTGATCCTGCCGGAATTCCAGCCAGCGGCGCCAGTCTGTCCAACACTACTCGCCATCGGGTCGCGACGCCATCGACGGCAGCTCCGACAGCGCAAACCCCCTCGACTCCGTCGTCAACTTCGAACGAATGCCATCAATGCAGCGAGCTCGCCGCAGTCCGCCTCCCTCAGCGCACTGAGATATTGAGATCGAGGGTGGTCGCCCTCCACTGCGTTCGCGGCCCCCCAACTGAATCGCGGCGCACCGATCGACTCCAACAACACGTCTGTCGCCAATCTGGCATGCCGGCCGTTACCGTTGGGGAAGAGGTGGATCGAGACCAGTCGATGGTGAAAGCGCACCGCAATCTCATCGGCCGGGTATGTCAGATGCTCGACCCAGTATCCCGCATCCGCAACGAGGTTGCCCAGATGCTCGGTGATGGTGTGCGCTGGTACGCCGATGTTCTTCGCCGTTGTCCGCAGCTCGCCAGCCCACCGCCAGGTGCTGCCGAACATCCGCCGGTGAAGCATCATCAACGAATCGACATCCAGCATGCTCGGCTTGGTGCGACGGCGGTGCAGCCAATTGATCGCATCGTTGATGTTCGCCTGCTCCCACGCGTTCAACTGAGCTCGCGTGGTCAGGTGGGTGGGGATCAGGTCAGCCAACTCGTCGTCATCGAGCGGCGTGCTTCCCGCGGGATCACCGTCGGAACTCATGTCTATTTCGAAGTTGTAGGTGTTTCCTCCGCGTCCCAAAGATCCCTGGGCCGTTCCTCCATGATCTGCTCTTCCGCATCGTCGAGCTGCGCGTTGTATTCACTGTGAGACACGCCCTGCGCTTCCAGCTTCATGGTGTGCGCTGCGCGGCCGAGCGTCTGCTCGGCTTTCCTCCGCGCTTGACTGCGGATCGTGGCCTCGAGACCCTGCCGCGGCACGATTGCGTAGACGAGATCGGCGTTCATCGCCTCGGCCGCCTTTTGAAGCGTGGCCAAGGTCACCGACAGGCTGACCTCCCGTCGCTCGAGATCGGCGGCGGCCTGACGGCTCAGTCCCAGACGCCGCCCGAGTTGGGCCGCGCTCATGCCGAGCGCCTGCCGTATCGTCTTAACCCAGCCGCCGCTCGGCCTGTCGTTCGGAGACATGGTGTGCCAGGGCATCAGGGATTCTTCTACCTGCCGACGCTGGATAGCCTTGAATAGGTAAGTCATATGGGGATATACACCCTCCAGACCGCGCAGAACCAGACCAACGCACGATTAGGTCAGTGTAAAGATTGCCATAATTCGCTGGTTTGTCAAGTTTTATCTTGGCTTATCGGTATAGCACAACAATGTATAGGTTGTCATGATATTGTCTTAAGGCCGCCCCTGGGCGCATCGAGTAGCCGTTGCGTTACGGACGCCGCACTTCATTCCGTAAATAGGTTGAATACGAACTACGGTAGAGCCAACACGACGACAGTGGGCACATCGTCCTGATCAACGCTCACGCCTACGGAGCCATTGCAAGACACCAATCGGACGTGCGTCGACATTGGTAGCTCAACGAGCGACCTGCTGGTACCAGTTGCGTCATGCACTGCCAATACCTCGCCGGTGCGTTCCAGTGTTTCGCGTTGCTGTAGCCAGACACACCCGTCGTTGGACACAAACAATGCCGTCGCCACAGGAAGAGATCTCGGAATGGCCATGGCCGTCTCCACGCGCGACTTGAACGAAATGAAGCTCGCACCGCGAGCCACACCCGAGCCGTAGAGGCGGTGAGCGAAAGATGGTACCTGACGCGCTTCGGTTCTCCGCCTTCATCGATCGTGCGCCCGAGGATAAAATCGGCCCCAATCTCGAAGACTTCAATTTCATTTGGCAATTGGATAGTGTAGGCTTCGGGGCCCTCAAGGCGCACGCCAACAATTTCGGTGTAGCCATCGCCGTCCGCCGACGTTACCGCCTATGCAATCCCGCAACCAATGACGAACAGCGCACGGAACATCGGCAGTGAATCCGGCACCGGAACGGCCAGAAATGTACGTCTGATTTGATCATCCGCTGAGCTGCGATCGACGGCAGCCATCAACCGGTCAATCGCAGCGCTACAGTGATGCAATGTCGCGGAGCGGCGATGAGTCGGCAGCGATA
>JBKJMX010000141.1:0-7591 GCA_046596135.1 Gemmatimonadales bacterium | reverse complement strand
GGGGAAGACCACGTCGCGCAAGCTGGTGCAGCAGTACATCAAGCGGATCAACGATGTCGATCGCATCGCTGGCGGCGTCAATGCGGTGATCGAGCTCAACCCCGACGCACTGTCGCTTGCTGCGGAATCCGACCGCGCCCGCAAGGTCGGCACGGTGCTTGGGCCCCTGCACGGCATCCCTGTACTACTCAAAGACAACATCGATACCGGCGACCGGATGATGACCACAGCCGGGTCGCTCGCGATGGTCGGGCACCGGGCGACACGAGATGCGTTCATCGTGGAGCGACTGCGTGCCGCGGGCGCCATCATACTCGGCAAGGCCAACTTGAGCGAGTGGGCCAACTATCGGTCGCGGCGGTCGTCGAGCGGGTGGAGTGGCAGGGGCCGTCAGACGCGCAATCCGTACGCACTCGACCGCAATCCGTGCGGCTCAAGCGCCGGCTCTGCGGCCGCAGCAGCAGCGTCACTCTGCGCCGTGGCGATCGGCACCGAAACCGATGGCTCGATAGTCTGTCCTGCAAGCTCCTGCGGTATTGTCGGGATCAAGCCCACGGTCGGGCTATGGAGCCGAGCGGGCATCATCCCGATCTCGGCAACGCAGGACACCGCTGGCCCGATGGGGCGCACCGTGGCCGACGCAGCCGCCCTGCTCGGTGCGCTCGCCGGCATCGACACCGACGACGCACGCACTGCCGATTCAACGTCGCATGCCCACACCGACTACACGCGTTTCCTCGACGCCGATGGACTCAAGGGCAAGCGGATTGGTGTGATGCGTTCGCGGTTTGGGTTCCATGAAGATGTCGATGCGATCATGGAGGCATCGATTGCGGTGATGCAGGCACAGGGTGCGGTGATCGTCGACCCGGTGCAGATCAATGATCGTGGAGCCAGTGCGGCTGAAGGCATCGTGTTGAGCTACGAGTTCAAGGACGGCCTCAACCGTTACCTCGCGGCGCACCCCGGGGCGCCGGTGCGAACGCTGGCCGATGTGATTGCCTGGAACAGTGCGCATGCCGACGTCTCGATGCCCTACTTCCAGCAAGAGACTCTGTTACGCGCCGAGTCGCGGGACGGGCTCGACACACCGGAATACACGGAAGCGCTCGCGGCGCTGATCAAGGGGTCGCGCGCCGATGGCATTGATGCGACGCTCGCCGAGCACAAGCTCGATGCCATCATGGCGCCCACCGGTGGGCCGGCGTGGCCGACCGATGTGATCGGTGGTGACCACTTCGGTGGTGGCAGCTCGGGGTATGCGGCGCGCGCTGGATATCCGAACATCACCGTGCCCGCTGGGTACGTGCACGGGTTGCCGGTGGGGATGTCGCTCTTCGCGGGCGCCTGGGCTGAGCCGGCGCTGATTGCGATGGCGTACGCGTTCGAGCAGGCGAGCAAGGTGAGACGGGCGCCGGGGTTTGTGAGGACGTTGGAGCTGGGGTGACGGTCACCCAATCTCGCGGCTAACTCCGCGCCCGCCCCAAGCGTGAAGCCGTCACGTTGGTGACGAGCTCGCCCCTTGCCGCCCGTATAGACTCAGTATATACATCTACCGTGACCATCGACATTCGCGACCGCCTCGCCGAGTGCGCGGGATTTGAGTGGGATCAGGGAAACGTGCCCAAGATCGAGACGCGGCATCCGGTCACCCCTGGGGAGTGCGAGCAGGTCTTTTTTCATGAGCCACTGCTCATCATCCCCGACGACGGTCATTCCAGGGCGGAGCGCCGGTGGGCCGCCCTCGGACGTACCAGTGAGGGTCGGACCCTCACCGTCATCTTCACCCTGCGCGGGGAGCTCATTCGCCCCCTGTCGGCCCGGCCCATGAGTCGGAAGGAGCGTCGGCGCTATGCCCAAACTCTCGAATAAGCTGAAGCGGATCCCGAAGTTCGCGTCCGAGGCCGCCGAGCAGGCGTTCTGGGAGTTGGCGGACACGACGGAGTACTTCGATTACTCGAAGGCTCGCACGGTCGTGCTTCCGAACCTCAAGCCGACGACCACGCCAATCTCGATGAGGCTGCCCGAGACGCTTCTCACCGAGATCAAGCGGCTGGCGAACGAACAGGACGTTCCGTACCAGAGCTTGATGAAAGTCTATCTCGCCGAGCGGGTCGCGGTGGAACGCGGGGAGCGTCGACGTCGGGTGACCAACCGGGCAAACCGCTAACAGTCTAATGCTGATAAGTGCGACCCCAGCCGCTCGGTTCACCTCAGCCGCTCGGTTCACCTCAGCCGCTCGGTTCACCGAGCGGTCTCTTCAGTGACGAGCTCCGCTTAGCTGGCCGAGCGGTAGGCCGACACCCAGAATCGTGAGCGAGGAATCATGAGCAAGGTGTTTGTAAATATCGGACTCAGCCTTGACGGCTACATGGCGCCGGAAGGGATGGACATCGAGAATTGGGAGAGACCCGAGTACAAGGGCTGGGGCGCCAAGTGGGGTACGCTGATGAGCTGGATTCTCAAACAGCAATACTTCCGCGAGAACCTCAACTTCGGCCGGGGTGGGGAGACCGGTCCGGTCAACGATATGCTCCGAAACACGATGGAGCGTTCCGGTGCGAACATCATGGGCAAACGCATGTTTGACCAAGGCGAAATCTCCTGGCCAGAGGAGGCGCCGTTTCACGCCCCGGTGTATGTGCTCACCCACGAAAAGCGCGAACCATGGGCCCGGCCGGGCGGAACGACGTTCTATTTCGTCAACGATGGGCCAGTGAGTGCACTCGAGAAAGCCCGAGAATCTTCAGGCGGTCGGGACATTCGCATCTCGGGCGGAGCAGATGTGATCCAGCAGTACTTGAACATGGGAGCCATCGACGAGCTGGAAGTTGCTCTGGCTCCGATAATGTTTGGCAGTGGAAGGCGCCTGTTCGAGAACGTGAACGAGCCCGTGCCGCAGTTTCGAATCGACAAGGTGCTCAATACTCCAGATGCCACCCATTTGCGCTATCTGCGGGCGTGAAAGCGGTTCTCGAACAGCTTCGCGGCGTTTGCGCCCACGTTGGTGCCATCGTCCTGCCGGGTGCGATTTCCATCGCGGGAGTGCGATCGGCGTTTGACGAACAAGGCAATTGCGTCGATGAGAATGCGGAGACAGCGCTTTGCAGCGTCGCGACGTCGCTCGTCACGTTCATCCAGGACGACGTGTGTCCGAAGTTCGCGCTCGAAGCGCTCGTGCGCGAAGACGGCGCCACGTGGACGGCCACGGTATGAGTCAGGCGGACTGGGCGAAGGATTGAGGGGGACCTGGAACCCGAAGCCCTTCCGGAATCATCTTGGTCAGTTGTACATTTATTTGTACACAACCAGTCCGAGGACGAGCCATGCCCCGCATCCGAACCACGACCGACATCCGCCCATTGGCTGATTTTCGGGCGAACCTTGCCGCGGTCCTGGAGCAGGTTCAGCGCACCAAGCGGCCGGTGATTCTGACCCAGCACGGCCGCAGTGCCGCGGTGCTCGTTGACGCCGAGTCGTATGAGGCCATGCAGGATCGGCTCGAGTTGTTCGACGACATTCGGACGGCCGAGGAGCAACTGGCTCGTGGGGAGGGTATATCCCACACGAAGGCCAAGGCCGCGATCCTGGCTCGCCTCGGCCGGTGAGGGTAATCTGGTCGCCGCGCGCCGTGGAGCGTGCGGAGTAGGGTCGACACCGTCTCACGGCTAAAGCCGCGGCTCGGCGAACCAACCCGCTGAAGCGGGACTTACGCCGACGCAAGTGCGACCGTGGCCCCAACGTTACCGATTCGTGCACGCTGCAGTAGCTTCTTCGTTCTCACTGGGGCCCCCATCCCCAACACGGATACACCGGATGCGTAGCAGCGCCTCCGCGTCACTTCCGGAGGACACATGCCAAGCTGTCGATACCGCTTCATGCTCACTTTTGCCGCGATCCTGCTTGTTGCCGAACGAGCTCCGGGTCAGGCGAGGCCGATGACGCTACCCGGCCGGGTCGTGGACGTGAAGGCCGGCGAGTTCTTTTTTGTGGCTCCCGACACGATCCCGGCGGGAGTGACGACGTTCCGATTGCTGCAGACGGGGATGATGGCCACCCGGCTCAAGGAGGGTGTGACTGGGCGCGCCCTGGTTGCGGACCAGGGTGACAACACCCGGGGCTTTCACATGCTCTGGGTGGTCCGCCTCGATTCCGGCAAGACCGTCGCCGACCTGCACCGTGCGGCGCAGGCGGGTGAACGGGAGCCGCGGTGGGCCCCGCAGCTGGGCGGCGCCGCCAGCGTTCTCCCACCATTGACGACGAACGTCACGATCGAACTTCCGCCGGGGAATTATGCCCTGGTCTGTTACGTCGGCTCCGCGCGGGCTGACCGGAGCCGCTACCACCTGCTGCATGGCATGGCCCGTCCGCTCACCGTTGTGGCCGCGGCAGGCGTGCGTGCGCGCGCACCACGGGTCGACGTCGTCGCGACGATCACGGGGGACGGGATCGTGACGTTTTCGCGACCGATACGCAAGGGCCGCACGGTGTTTCGGGTGGAGAACCTCACCGACCGCAACTGGGAGTTCAAGTTCCAGCGTATTCCAGACGGCATGACTGGGATTGAGTTTCTGGCGCAGGCGGCGGATGCGGAGCCAGGTGTTTCGATCGGCGGGCTCTCCAGTGTCCCGCCGGGCCGATCGGTCATCACCACGCTGGAGTTCACGCGCGGCGAGTTCGTCGTGGGCGCCCATTCCGCGATGCGGCATGCGAGCAGCCGGGCGTTCGTGGTGAGCGCAGCGCGGCGCTGAGTTCCGGTCGCATACTTTGCCGCCGCGCTCCGAGGGCCTCAGCCCCTTGGTGTGTTGGGACCCGAGACGTCATCTTTCGGGCAACTTGAAGGGTGCAAGGTCCGCAGCGTTCCCAGTCGCGCTGCTCTGGAAGCGCGAAACGTCTCCGCCCTGATCCATGCCAAGCGAGCTGCCGTGAGATTCTTGATCCACAACTTCGAGCGGCGTGCTGGCGGAAACGCACTCGTCCCCGGCCGCGCGACCGTGTTGCCGTGCACCGACTGGATCGACGTGGAGTGCGTCGAGTGCGGCACCGCCTGGATTGCCGTCCCGGGGAACGGGCCCGGGACGTATCAATGCGTCGGAATGTGCGAGGGGCTGCATATCGCCTGCCGGCGTTGCGACCATTCGGGAAAAGTTCCGGTACCAAAGTGACGACGCGATCTTCAGCCGCTCAGTTGGCCGATCCGTCACGTTAGTGGCGAGCACCTGTGTAGAGCGGTCCGGTATCACAGATGGGGATGCACTGATCCTTCGCGGCCAGCACCATGATTCCGCCCACCACAATCATTCCGACGACGATCATCGCCACGGTATTGGTCTTTCGCACCGCAATACGATCGATGGCGGCGAGGGCGACGTGTCGAGCACGCGTGCCGATAAACCCACTCAGCGTGTCGTTGAGTATCGTGGGCATCGCAAGGACGTAGCGCTCGCCGCTGGTCTCGCGCACCTGCACTTCATCCCGCGCCTGCTTGTCGAGTGTGGCCTGGGGGCTGACAGTTTCGACCTTCCAGCTGGTGCAGGCGCTCAGGAGTTGGACCATGAGCAGCAGGCAGCAACCTGGGCGGGCAAGGTGTTTGGGCATGGACCCTCGGTGGTGGGTGACTGCGGGGTTTCACAAGCTACGGCGCGGTACCGGGTTCGGGGACGTTGGCTCCCCCGACGACGCCCCGTTGATGGCGGGACGGGACAGCAAGCGCGCTGGCCGCCCGACGGGGCAAGCGGTTGCGGATCGTGATGAGAAGGGTGGCCGTCCCGACCCTTGCCGTAATATACCACAAATTGTATAATGATCGATGGCCGACAAGGCGCTGACTTGGCTGGGAACATCTCGTTCGGATGTTCGTGGGTTTCCCGAGGACGCCCGCCGCGCGGTCGGCTTTGAGTTGCGTCAAGTCCAGGAGGGATTCACGCCCACCGACTGGAAGCCGATGCGGTCCGTCGGCCCAGGGGTGGTCGAGATCCGCATCCACGAGGCGGGTGAATATCGCGTGTTGTACGTGGCCAAGTTTGCCGAAGCGGTTTACGTACTCCATGCCTTTGAGAAGCGAACGCGGCAGACTCCTGGCGTCGCGATAGACCTGGCAAGAACTCGATACAAGCACCTGCTGCAGGCGCGCATGCGCCAAGGGGAATAACATGGCGGTCACGATGCAGCGGTCATCCGGCAATGTCTTCACTGATGTGGGCTTTGGACCCGAGGAGGCGGAACATCTTCGGATCCGCGCGGATCTCATGATTGCGCTTCGCAAGGTCATCATTGCGCGGAAGCTGACCCAAGTTCGGGCTGCCAAGTTGTTTGGGGTCACGCAGCCGCGGATCAGCAACCTGGTCCGAGGGCGCATCGACCTCTTTAGCATCGACACCCTCGTCGACATGTTGGCAACAGCCGGTGTCCCCGTAAAGGTTTTGGTGGGTCGCACGTCACAAGTTGCGTGATCCGCTCCGGCGCACGTGCGACTTCAGTCGCTTAGTTGCCCCAGCCGTTCGGTTTACCGAACAGTCCCTTGAATGACGACAGCGCACCACCTCGCATGGCTGACCGACTGAGAGCAACCAAACCGGGACCAAGCACCTCGCTTGATCCCGGTTCTCCGTTCTCCCTTCTCCCTTCTCCGTCACCGCCCCCGCCGTCAGCCGAGACGCCTAGATCACTCTCCGCAGCAGTTCCTCTGCGTGTTCCAACTGCGCTGCTCGCCGGGCTGCCGGGTCGGTGATCCCCGGAAACAGGCCCTCATTCACAAACTCGAACGACAGGCCGGTGAGGAGCGCGGCGATGAGCCGGGCGCGGCTCATGTCGTCGGGTGCGCCGGTTCGAAGCGCCCGTTCGAAAAACAGGAAGTTCCGGTCGCGGCCAGCGGTCATCGTGTCGAGCGCCTCTTGCTCCCGCGGGGTGCTCTCCCCCCCTGCAGCAGTCGCAGCCGCCCAGAGTTGATGGTCATACATCAGCCTGAATCGATGGGGATGATCGATCGCGAACGCAATGTCAGCCAACGCGAGGGAGAGTGGATCCTGGCGGGCTTGGTCGAGGTGCTCATTGGCTCGACTCCATTGGATGGCGCCAAGGGCGGCAAGAAATCCCATGTGTGATCCGACTGCCTTGTGAACCGACGGGACCTGTTTGTTCAAACCCCGGGCGAGCGCGCCCAACGACAGGTCGGCATGCCCAACCGTCTCCAGCTGGAGGTCACCCCATTCCAGTGCGACGTCTCGGAGGCGGGGAGAAAGCGCCGTGGGGCTTGGCATGAGCGGTACCCTTGACGGTGAGGATAATATAGTATATCGTAAAGATGTAGAGTATACATCTAAACGATGATGTCCTAACCTAGCCACCATCCGAGTGGCTTGGCAACTCGGCGGGGGCATGCCGCTCATCAAGGAGGACCGTATGGACCAGGATGCGACGGATATCACGGTGGTGCTGGATCGATCGGGGAGCATGGGGTCGATTCGGAAACCGATGGAGGCAGGGCTGGAGCGGTTCATCGAATCGCAGCGCAGGGCGGCGGGGGCGTGTCACGTGACCATGCTCCAGTTCGACACCAAGGCGATCGAGTTCGTGTTCACGGCGATTCCGG
>JBKJMX010000086.1:0-4256 GCA_046596135.1 Gemmatimonadales bacterium | reverse complement strand
GGATCGGCGGCGACGAGCCGACGACAGGTGCTCACCCACCCATGGAAATCTCCCGCGCGTTGCTGTCGCTCCGACCGCGTCCGCAGCGCGTCCACATGGGCGTGCACCAACTCGCTGCGCTGCGCATCCAGCCAGTGACTGAACTCGACGGCATCATCGAGGTGAAACCCGTCGAGCAGTGGCCCGGTGGTCAGGTCGATGATCGCATCGGGATCGCGGGCAGTGATAGCGGTGCGCAGTTCGTGGAGGTCGCAGGCGCACACGCCGGGCGTGAAGAGCAGTCCGTCCCCGGCGGACACGATGGCAGTCTCCCCAACGGCGGAGCGCAGGACGTGTACGGCGAGGTTGAGGAGCCGGCGCGCTGCGGTGGGATCGCGATCGGGCCAGAGCAGGGCCATGGCCCGGTCGCGGGGCACGGAGCTTGGCCATGCGGAGACGACGAGGGCCAACAGCGCGATGCGATGCCGCTGGGCTGGAGGCCCACGAAGCGGGGAGGCGCCGGAGCGAAGCGTGGCGGCACCAAGCAAATGGACCGTGACCATGCATCCTCGTCGGCTCGCTAAGTCGTGGCTAATCGTGGGGGGCACGGGGGACTAACTGCCTCCGGCGATGTTGTCTGCGCGGTACCCAAACTTACACCAACCACGAGGATACGATGAATCGCAAGCTTTACGCGCTGGCAGGCCTCGCCCTGCTGATCGGCTGCGGCGGCGTTCCCACGGCGACCGATGCGGTCACGGGAGGTCAGGGGTCGTTCGCAAAGGGGAAGGCCGATGAGGCGAAGGCGCTGGCCGATCTTCGGCAGGCGACCGAGAAATTCCACGACTTCGCGGCCGCAGGGGCGGCTGGTTGGTCCACCCAGATCACCGGCTGCATGTCAAATCCCGGCGTTGGTGCCATGGGATTCCACTATGGCAACGTCAACCTGATCGACGGGACCGTTCGACCCGACGCCCCACAGTTGCTGCTCTACGAACCGCAGAAGAATGGCAACATGCGGCTGGTCGGCGTGGAGTACATCATCCCCTATTCGTTCGTGAGCCGCGAGTCGGATCCGCCGGTGCTGTTCGGCCAGGAATTCTCACAGGTCGACGCATTCGGCCTCTGGGGTCTGCACGTATGGGTATGGCGCGAGAATCCCGCAGGCATGTACGAGGCATGGAACGCAAAGGTGACCTGCGACAACGCGCCCGCATCTGCGAGCATGTCCCACCACTGAGGGGCGTGGCCCCAGGCGGAAACCGACGATGCCGAAATACCTGATTGAACGCGAGATACCCGATGCGGCGGCGCTGTCGCCGACGGAGCTGAAGCTCATATCGCAGCGCTCGTGTGCAGCACTGGCGCAGCTCGGTCCAGAAATCCAATGGGTGCAGAGCTACGTGACCGAAGACAAGATCACCTGCATCTATGTTGCTCCGAATGCGGAACTCATCCGGCAGCATGCCTCGCTCGGGGGATTCCCCGCTGATCGAGTGCTGGAGGTGTCCACGATCATCGATCCGACCACGGCAGAGACCAACCTGTTCTCCGCGAGCGCCGCGAACTAGCCCATGCAGTGCCAAGTGGCCCGGTGCCGTGCAATACGGTATCGGGCCACGGCGTGAGCTGATGCATCGTGGGAACCGCTCATCCGGCACGCCCCACGGCCACAATCGCAGCCTGCCCGAGCGAGATCCCGCCGTCATTCGGCGGCACAACGCGGTTGCGCCAGACGTCGAGGCCGGCGGTCGCAAGCGAAGCGCGCATGGCGTGGAGCAGGAGGCAGTTCTGGAACACCCCGCCCGAGAGAACGACCGTCCCAATTCCGTGATTGCCCGCAAGTGTGATCACCGCCTTCGACGCACCCTCGGCGACCGCGCCGTGGAACGCGCGCGCTATGTCTGCGGTGGGTGCGCCCTCGAGGCGATCAACGATGAGCCGCTCAAGCAGTGGTCGATAGTCCAGTTCGTCCTCGACGAAGGGTAGTTCATACCCGCCTCGCGCTTGGCCCGCACGCCTCGCCAACTGCTCGAGCCAGATTGCTGCCTGTCCTTCATACGTGACTTCGCCAACATATCCCAGCAGGGCTGCAGCAGTGTCGAAGAGCCGTCCCACGGATGTTGTGGCGATGGTGCGGATCCCCCGGTCAATGAGTTGTCGTGCCTGGCCGAACCTGGCAGGCAATCCAAACAGGGGACCGAGAAGCGCTTCGGCACCAGCCAGACCACCAACAAATCCCGCGGCACACTGCGCGGGAAAGCGCACTGCGGCGTCACCACCGGCGAGCGTCGCACTGCGGAGATGCCCCGACCGAGTGAATCCCTCGCTCACCGAGCCGACGAACAACTCGCCGCCCCAGATGGTGCCGTCGTCGCCATAGCCGGTGCCGTCGAAACTCACGCCGACAACGGGAGTGGCCCACGCACCACGTTCGGCGAGCACGGAGGCGACATGCGCCCGGTGGTGCTGCACCCGATGGTGCGCGGCCGCCGCAAGCTCCATCCCGAACCGGTGACTCCGGTACCCGGGATGACTGTCGACCGCGACGGTCACGTCGGCAATCGACAACCGGTAGATCGCCAGCAGGTCTGCGACAGCCTCGCGAAATGCTTCCAACGACCCGGCGTCCTCAAGATCGCCGAGGTGCGGACTCATGCAGGCCTGGCCGTCGACCACCAGTGTCACGGTGTTCTTGAGATCGGCGCCAAGTGCCAGGATCGGCGCTGCCCCGGGAAGCGTTGCAACGATGCCTGGCGCGAGACCACGGCCACGCCTGATGATCATCGGACCATGGTGGTCCGGCCGCACCACCGAATCCTCGACCCGCCTGGCGATGGGCCGCTCGCCAATGAGGAAGCCGTCGGCAAGACCTGTCAGCCGGCGACGGGCATCGTCATCACGGTGGGCGATAGGCTCGCTCGATCGGTTGGCGCTCGTGCACACCAGTACCGCCGGAGCACCGGCATCGAACAGCAAAACCTGAAGTGGTGTGCTCGGCAACATCACCCCAAGTTCGTCGATGTCCGGCGCCACACCGGCCAGAGTGGATTGTCCGGCGGCGAGCACGATCGGGCGGGCAGGATGCGCAAGCAGCGCGCGAACCTCATCAGTCAGGTGAATCACCGATTCGGCCGCGGCCATGTCCCGCGCCAGCAATGCGAACGGCTTGTCTTTCCGGAATTTACGTGCACGAAGCGCCGCCACCGCGGTGGGCTGGTATGCGTCACCCATCAGGTGATATCCACCGACTCCTTTCACCGCAACAATGCCCCCCGAGCGCAGACATGCGACGGCAGTGGCGATCGCCTCGCCATCGCCGATGGACGCGTCGCGTTCCGCTGCCTCGAACCGATGCACCGGACCGCATTGGGGGCATGCCACCGGCTCAGCGTGAAACCGTCGCGACCCAGGGTCGTGGTATTCGGCACTACAGTCAGCGCAGAGCGGCCAGTGCGCCATTGTGGTCCGCGCCCGGTCGTAGGGCAGGGCAGTGATGATCGAGTAGCGCGGGCCACAATCGGTGCAGTTGATGTATGCATACCCATGCCGGCGATCTGCGGGGTTTCGCAGCTCGCGGAGGCACGCCTCACAGATGGGGAGGTCGGGCGAGATCCGCGCAACCGGCGCCGCCGTCACCTGGCTCTCGCGGATCAGGAACGCTGCATGACCCTCCGGCGGTGCATCGCACACCTCGACCTGTTCGATCACGGCAGCCGGTGGTGCAGAGGACTGCAACGCCGACGTGAACGCGTCGCACGCGTTGGCCGGGCCCTCGATGTGGATCTCGACGCCGCTTGGAAGGTTGCGCACCCACCCGGTCAACTCATGCGTCAGGGCGAGGCGATGTGCATGCGGGCGGAATCCCACGCCCTGCACGATACCGCGCACCATCAGCGTGCGCGCGACGATCGCACTGACGGATTCAGTCGCCAATGGCACAACCACGACCCTGCCAACCGAGTCGGGTCACTCGACCATCTTCAACCACCACAGGCACGATGCGCGCTGTGCCGGCGTGGGTGCGCCATGCCTCGCGGGCCGTGACGTTCGTCTCGACGTCATGCTCCACGAACTCTACGCCCCGCAGTTCGAGCCACTCCCGGGCGTCGCGGGTGAACGGACAGCTCGCGGTCCCGTAGAGTTCAATCACGACCGATTCCGAGCTGCCCGAGCATGTCGCGCATCACGTGGTAGATGCTGGCCTGGATCTCCTGAATGCGCGGGATGTAGTCGGACTCCACCACCACGCAGTGGTCCGCCAGCCCACGGCGGCG
>JBKJMX010000127.1:0-3128 GCA_046596135.1 Gemmatimonadales bacterium | reverse complement strand
TCGTACGGCAGGTCGGTGGCCACCGGGAAGCCGAGCGCATACACATGACCGCGCGACAGCCCGGTGCCGACGATTGACGCGTCGGTAAAGCTGTGACGCATATCGAGCGGAGCGAAGATCTCCTCGTCCGCATATGCACCAAATGGGCCCCCTGTCACGACCTCGACAATCGCGCCGAGGACCATGTAGTTCGGACTTGAGTACTGGTGTATCGTGCCAGGCGGTGATGTAAGTGATACGCTGGCGAGCGCGCGCACGTGGTCGGCCAGTGTGCGTGACGCGTCCCGTGCTCGAGGGGCGCGAGTGGGGATGCCGCTGGTGTGGAGCAGCAGGTGCCGAACCGTGATCGCCGCGCTCGCTGCCGAATCAGCCACGCGAAACCACGGGAGGTAGCGCTGCGCCGGCGCGTCGAGTTCGACCAGGTGTTGGTCGACCAGCTGCATGACCGCAAACGCGGTGAACGCCTTGCTCATCGACCCCAGGACGAAGCCAGTCTCGCCGGTCACCGGATTCCCCCGCCCGTCCCGACCAAAGCCCCGCACGTGCACGATGCGGTCGCCGTGCACGATGGCGATGGCCGCACCCGGAATTCGGTCCGACGCCATGACCCGCGTCACGTAGGCATCGATCGCAGCCAAGTCGGGAGTGTCACGCTGGGCGGTGGGTGTCTGGGACACAGCGGACGAGGTCATGAGCACGGACATGAGGAGCGCCGCGACAACCCCAGACGAGCGAAAAGTTTGCACGGCCCTAACCATAGCGCGACCATGTCCGGTTTCAAGGCTCCGCTCGACCGCTCGCGGCGTCACGGCCCGTGGCAACGCTCCCTCCCTACCGCCTCCGGGATACGGGACGTATCATCTGCTGGGCGTCCTTGATGCCCACACCCCCGCCCCCGGAGGTTCGCATGCCCCGCCCTCTTCTCGCCATGCTGATCGGCGCCGTGATCGCCACGCGCGCCGAGCTCCGGCCTGGAATGGAGGTAGCGGTTCCACATGGCAGCACGCAGCCGTAAGAAGTTGGGCACCGGGTCGACTCAGGCGCTCCGTGAGATCGACCTGCATCAACACACATCCGCGACGGCTCGGACTCGACTGATCGGTGCGATCGAGGCGCTGCACGTAAGTTCGCCTGGATGCACCGTACGAATCATTACTGGTCGCGGAGTGCGCTCGCGCGATGCTGCGGTGCTCGCGCCGATGGTTGAAGCGCTCTTGCGGAATGGGAAATTGCCCCACGTTACGCGGTGGGAGATGGCGCCGGACGGGGGAAGCTTCGTGGTGGGTATCAGCGGGCGGGCATCATCAACGCAGCCAGCCAAGCCGAAACCGACAGAAGCTGAGGAACGCGCCCTCCTGAACCGCCTTCACCTCGAACGCGCAAAACGGAAGGCCGAGCGAGAGGCTGCGGCGGCGACGGATGAAACGGTGGAATGTCTCCGCCTCGAATCTCTCCGAAAGGAATTCCGCGTGCGCAATCTACCTGCGTGGCTCTGCGCACCGCCTGAGGTGCTCGTGCTGAGGCGTGCGGCGCGCGCCCGGGAAGAGGCTGAGGAGGCGTTTCGCCCATGACTACTTCACATACACCGTCTTGGCATTCTGGAACTCAAGCAGTCCGTGACGCGCGAGCTCACGCCCGAAGCCACTCTCCTTGATCCCACCGAACGGCAACCGCGGGTCGGACTTCACGAACGCGTTGACGAAGCACGCGCCGGCGTCGAGCTGTTCGGCTGCGATCTTCTCACCCGCCGCCACGTCGCGCGTGAACACCGCCGCGCCGAGTCCGAACACGGAATCGTTGGCCACCTTGATCGCCGTCGCCCGATCCTTGACCGGGATGATCGCGGCGACCGGGCCGAACAACTCTTCCTTGTACGCGACCATGCCCTTCTTCACGTCGGTGAGCACGGTCGGCGGGTAGAACGCGCCTGGTCCCGGCGGCACAGATCCTCCCAGCAACAGTTTGGCGCCCTTCGCTACGCTCGCCTCAACCTGCCGATGCAACTCGTCGCGCAGGTCGACCCGTGCCTGGGGTCCGACGTCGGTCGATTCCTGCATCGGATCGCCCATCTTCGCTGCCCGCATGCGTTCCACCAGTCGGCGCTCGAACTCCTCGCGCACCTCGGGAACCACGATGAAGCGCTTGGCGGCGATGCAACTCTGCCCAGAGTTGAGCAATCGACTGGTGGCACACGCCTCCACCGCCAGATCGAGGTCGGCATCCTTCAAGATCAAGTAGGGATCACTCCCGCCCAGCTCAAGCACACACTTCTTGAGCCTGCCCCCTGCCTCCTTCGCCACCGCCTTGCCGGCGCGCGTGCTCCCCGTCAGCGTCACCGCCATCACGTCCTTGTGACGAATCACCCGCTTCGATTGATCGTGTGAGATCAGCAGGGTCCGGAAGAGTCCCTCGGGGAATCCGGCCTCGCGGAAAATGCCCTCGATCGCGACCGCACAGCCGGGCACGTTGGACGCGTGCTTGAGCAGGCAACCGTTGCCACCCATCAACCCGGGCGCGGCGAAGCGGAAGACCTGCCACAGCGGGAAGTTCCACGGCATCACCGCGAACACGATGCCGAGCGGTCGATAGGCCACGTAGCTCCGGGTCGCATCGGTCTCGACCATCTCCCGCGCTAAAAACCCCTCCGCGTGCTCGGCGTAGTATTCGCACACCCAGGCACACTTTTCGACCTCACTACGCCCCTGCTTCACCGGCTTTCCCATTTCGCGAGCCATCAAGACCGCGAGTTTGCCCGCGCGCCTGCGGAGTGCCGCGGCCGCCTTTCGCATCAACGCGGATCGCGCATCGAAGGAGGTCTTCCGCCATGCGCGTGCGGTCTTCGCCGTGTGGAGGATCGTCCGGCCGAGCTCGGCATTGGTGATCTCCTCGTGCGTCGTGAGGGTCTCGCCGGTCGCGGGATTGATGGCTATGTGGCTCATGATGGGGTCCTTTCGGAGAACGGACTGGTGTATGAGATCGGGACCTCTGCCTCGCGGAACTCCGCAATGGTCTCGACGAGGGAGGTTCCGGTCCAGTGGAGCGTTATGCTCACCGTGGTCGGTTCATACACGGCGGTGTACAGCGTGCCCCGTCGCGGTCGCCCGGGCGTACGCTTCCCACTCGACCAC
>JBKJMX010000120.1:0-36682 GCA_046596135.1 Gemmatimonadales bacterium | reverse complement strand
CCTCGCGTACCGCGGGGCCGCTCAGACAGTCGAGCCTCCTCTGGTGAACCCTCCGCCTCTCGCCCGCATGCACCGCTTGATTGAAGCCCGATGAACTACGCCGTAAGTCGTTGGTCGGTAGCTGTGACCGGCGATGCGGCGAGGTCCGGGCGAGCCGGCCAGAGGAGGGCCGAAAGGGAGCGGGAGTGAGCCAGCGCATTCGCCCGCCTGACGGTTGATGTCGGGCGAACGAAGCGACCGAACTCGGTCCGACGGTTGGACGGCTCACCGACCGAGCCGCGTGACGGACCGCCCTGAAACCGCCGACGCTTCGCCGCGACCGAGCCGTGTAACGGACGAAGCGGTTGAGGAACTCAACGGGCGGCTACGGGCCAAAACGAAATTGGGAGCTCGAGCGTATCAGCCAGACGCCTGTACCCACCGCTGGCGTAAGACCCGCCAACCTCCGTACAACACCGTTCCCAATCCAAAGAGCTGGAGTGGTCGGCCATGCTGCCCCTCCAACATTCCCAACACGAAGAGACCGAGTCCACTGACGAAGTACCCTACGGTGCGCTGACCTTCAGATCGTTGCGAATGCAAGCGGCGAGCGATGAAGTAGCCCGCGACTGCGACGAGAATGGGCAGGAGTGCGCTCATCAGGAGGACCTTTCCGAAAGTAACCAGTGAGAAATCGATCGGGACTGCGAATCCCCGGAGCTCGGCGTTCGACACGCCGCGCAGCTCCAGCACCGATCGCAACCGAATCCTTGCCCGCCGGAGACGACCTTCGACGGCGCGCTCCGACACACCGAGATTTGTTGCGATTTCGCCCAGCGGCTGACCGGCGAAATAGTGGGACTCCACCAGTTGTCGACCATTGGAAGGGAGCTCCGCGAGGGCTGCGTGCAGGGTATCGTGCATCGCTGATCGTTCAAGTGTGGCTTCGAGGTCCGGGGCTCGAAGCGCACCGGGATCAGCATCGTCAAGGCTGACTTGGGGTCGACGTCGACGCTCATTGAACAGGATGTTCCGTGACACCGTGCGCAACCACGCACCCGGGCGGTCCGGGATTCCCCGCTCGGGCCAGTACAGGAGGGCCCGCAGCCAGCTTTCTTGGGCAACATCTTCCGCGAGCTGTAGGTCACCGCCCGCTGTGCGCGCGATTGACGCACGGAGCGGAGCGTCGTCGCTCCCGTAGATGCATAGGATCCGGGCGTCCAGCGCTGTCATGGCCATCCTCGTTCGGTGGGTGCCCCTGTTACCAATAATGACACCCGACGACCCAGAACCCACGAACACTCGGGAAGCCGCGAACGGGGCTAGTGGGCTCGATCGGAGACTCCACCATCGTCGGCTCCAACTCGCGGTCGGCGCGTCCCGCGCCGCCGCTCAGACAGTCGAGCCTCCTCTGATGGACCCTCCGCCTCTCGCCGCATGCGACGTCCGGTGATGCCCGATGAATTACTACGATAACTCGTCGGTCGTTAGTCGCTAGCTGTACCCGGCGATGCGGCGAGGTACGGGTGAGCCGGCCAGAGGAGGGCCGGAAGGGAGCGAGAGTGAGCCAGCGCGTCCGCCGGCCTGACGCGTGATGTCCGGCGAACGAAGCGACCGAACTCGGTCCGACGGTGTGCGCAACAAGCGCGACGGCGTGGCAATCAATAGCGCTACGAATGGGCAGGGCGCCGTGGGACGGCTCACCGACCGAGCCGCAAGACGGACCGCGAACGCGCCACGCGACGAACTCAGTACCGCATCACCGCCCGCACGTCAGCATCAAGATCGGCTGCAGCGTGCGCGCGAGTGAGCCACGACACGCCGAAGAAGACCACGATCGAGAGCGATAGCGTGATGCCGGTGGCGGAAACTCCCGCCGGCAGGCTGAGCTGCTTTGCCCAGACCAGCGACTCCAGCAGCAAGGTGAGGCCGAGCCCGGTGGCAATCGACGCGATGGCACCAACTCTCGTGGCACGCTCCCAGGCCAATCCGATGGCCAGCGACGGCACCAGTGTCGACGCGAACAGCCCCCACCCCAGCACGCCCAACAGTGCGACGAGCAAACCGCTCTCGAGCGCAATCAGCACCGCCACAACCGTGAGCACAATCGAGGCAATCCGGCCGGCACGGAGTTCGTCGGCGAGCGGCCTGCCGAGCGCCTGGGGGAGGTCGCGCGCCACGGCCGCTGCGCCGACGTTGAGGAACGAGTTGACGGTGCTCATGATCGCTGCGGCAACGCCACTGAACACCACGCCGGCCAGCAGCGGCGACGCGTAGCGGAGCAGGAACTGCGGGGTGGCGTCGTCAGGGCGCGCGAGCGGCGGCATGTCACCGGCCAGGACGCGTGCCTTGACGGCCATCCCCACACCGAAGAGCAGCAATAGCGTGGTCAGCATCGCGCCCGTCATCAGCAGCGGGTACCAGCGCAGCGAACGCGGGTCGCGAACCATGTAGTACTTGTGCACGACGTGCGGCTGGCCGAGCACGCCAAGCCCGAAGACGAAGAAGAGCGACAGGGCGGCCAGCGGCGAGAACGTTCCCCACGGCGAGAGGAAGATCGGATCGGCCTGCATGATGTCCCGGGTGATGCCGCCCAATCCACCGCCCGAAGCAAGCGCAGCGGCGAACACCAGCACCGATGTGACTGCCATCACCGCGCCCTGGAAGAGGTCGGTGTAGATGCCGGCCAGGATGCCGCCGGCGGCTGAGTACGCAAGGATCACCGCTGCGCCCGTTAGCACGGCCATGGTGAGTCCGATGCCGAACACCGCATCGATGATCAGGCCGAGTGCCAGGAAGTTGGTCGCCATGTAACCCGCAATCGCGATCAACATCGCAACCGCGGCCAGCCCGCGCGCTGCCGGCGACCGGTACCGCACCCCGATCGCCTCCGGTACTGTCATCACGCCCCGCACCTCGGCGAGGAGCCGCATCCGGCGAGCGAGCACCCACGCGCTCAGCGCGCCGGTGATCGCCGCGGGGAGGACGATGTACAGCGCTCCGGCGCCGGCGGCGTAGAAGAGCCCCGGTCCGCCGATGAATGCGAAGCCGGAAAGAGCCGCCGCCATCGACGCAACGGCAAGGGGTAGAACACCGATGCTCCGGCCAGCCACGAAAAACGCACCGGGAGTATTGGTGCGGCGGGACGCCCACCACGCGATCATCGCGCACAACACCGCATACAGCGTGGCCACGAGAACGATCTCGGAGGTGTTCATCGCTCACCCCGCAGTGCGGCGCATCGCTCACGGAGTGCGCGCAGGGCGTCAGGATCAAGTGAGCGGCTGTCAAAGTCCCATGCGAATGCAACAGGCAGGAAAACAAATGGTGCGAGGCCCACGCCGTAGACGATCAGTGCCAGGCGACGAGGCAAGCCCGCGACCAGCGCCTCGCCGCCCGCGGTTACCGGCAGCGCGAGCGCACTGCCGAATACCCCGACCAGGAGGACCGCCAATCCGATCGCGGCGATCACCAGCCACGGCTGCCGCACCGACTGCCTTGCACCCATCAGCAGTGCCGACGGCATCGTGATGGCGATCGCCACCGCCATGCACCACGCAGCTGCAAGAGAGAGTTCGGGGTGCAGCCACGCCGTGCCGTAACTGGCGAGCGCACAGAGCGCACCCACGCAGGTGCCGGCGAGGCCGACGCGGCGCAGCGTCAGCTGCCCACCAGCCCTGCAGCCCACGACGCGGCATCGAATGGCTCAAGATCGTCGAGCGACTCTCCGAGGCCGATGAACCGGACCGGAGTGTCGAGCTCCCGCCTGAGCGCCACCAGCGCGCCACCGCGGGCGCTGCCGTCGAGCTTGGTCACGATCAGGCCGGTGGGCGGGACCACCTGCGCGAAGAGCTTCCCCTGCTGAACGGCGTTCTGCCCCACCGTGCCGTCGAGCACGAGAAAGACTTCGTGTGGCGCGTCCGGCAACTTCCGCTTGATCACGCGCACCACCTTGCCCAACTCGCCCATCAACCCTTCCTGCGTGTGGAGCCGACCAGCGGTGTCGATCAGCACGACATCGACACCGCGCGAGATCGCTGCCTCGACTGCATCGAATGCAACCGCAGCCGGATCGCCACCCGACCGGCCCGATACGCACTCGACACCGAGTCGCTCGGCCCATGTCTCGAGCTGCGCCACCGCGCCGGCGCGATAGGTGTCCGCAGCCGCAAGCAGCACCGACTGTCCGTTGCGCTGGAGGTGACGCGCAAGCTTCGCGATCGAAGTCGTCTTGCCGACGCCATTGACACCAACAACGAGCACCACAGTGGGGCCCTCAGCGGGACGATTGAGTACCGCCGGATCACGATCGCCGCCGAGCATGAGGGCCAAGCGATCTACCAGCGCACCGCGGAGCTGTTCGTCGGTGCGGAGCTTGCCCTTCCGCACCTCACCCTCGAGGTACTCGGTGAGGTCGAGCGTGGCGGGCACGCCGAAATCCGCCTCGATCAGCAGGCGCTCCATCTCTTCGAGGTCATGCGCATTGAGACCGCGGGCCAGCGCACCGACATCGGTGAGCGCGAGCCGCTTGATCCGTTGCCAGATACCGCGCTTGGGAATGTCGAGTCGGGACATCGCGGAAGAATAATGGAATGGACGGATGACGGATGACGGAGAACGGATGACGGGGCCCCCGGCTTAGGACTAACGGCCTCCGTTCTCCGTTCTCCGTTCTCCGTTCTCCGTCATCCGTCCTCTACACCAATCCCAACTTCCGCCGAATCATCCACTCGCTCCCAAATCCAGCCACCGCAAGTGCAAACAGCCACAGCATGTCTCGCAGCGATCGGCGTGGTGCGGTCGGTGTGAACTCGGCGTCGCGGCGATCGAGTGACGGTGGCACCGCGACGAGCTCATCGGAGAATGGTTCGACGGCGAAGGTGCCGCGCCCGCCACCCTGCAGATGGTAGCGATATCGTCCCACCGGAAGGCTCAGCGATGATTCTCCTGCGCCATCGAAACGGAGCGAATCGAGGCGTTCCCCGGCGGGCGTCTCCAGCGTGATTGCCAGCGCTGCCGCTGGTTCCGCAGTTGCCCACCGAAAACGTACCGGGCGACCCCGTTGCGTCACCGCATCGACGAGGATCGCCTTCGCACCGTCAGCATCTGGTGCGTCGAGCAACCACGCCGCAGCGTCGGCGACGACGGTCCGCCATGCCTGGTCGCTCACTCCGCCCCGGAATGCCCATCGGTACAGTCCGTCCACCCCGAAGACCACGGTGCGACCTGCGGGACCGGTGCGTCCCGCGATGACGACGACGCCGTCGCCCCGCCGTGCCAGGCGGGCGCTCACGCCCACCCAGCCACCGTCCGGTATCGACACCGCGGTTACCGCGACGGCCGGCGGCAGGCTGTCGGCATCGAGCCCTGCGAACGCGCTCATGATCGGCGACGCACCGGCGGTGGTGAGGTACCAGTCGCCGACGGTGCCGGCAGGCGCCCAGAGCAGCCGCGCGCGACCGACCTGTCGCCACCGTGCCGTGTCGCCACGAACAGCGAGCAAGTCGGCGCGCGCCGCGGCAGCGGCCACCTCGGCAGCGGCGACTGGCGTGAGGTCGTCCATACGGCGCCAACGGCCCGCTTCAAGCTGCACGTAACCACGCACCGGCGACTCCACCACATCGCGAAGGGTGCGATACAGGAACCGTGCGTCCCAATCGGGCGATGCGGCGAGGACCACCACGCCCGGAGTCGGTGTCACGATCATTCGAACCTGCCGCAGGTCGTCGTCAGGTTCGGCGTCGGCGAGGCCCACGCGCACGACGTCGATCCAGCGTTCACCGGCAAGGCTCGCGGGCACCCGGAACTGGAGGCGCAAGCGGGCATGCTGCCGACCATCAAACCGCGCGGTCCCCGCGGCCAGCTCCTGCGTTCCGTCGCGGATCACGATGCGAGACGTGTCGGGGGCGGTGCCTGATGCGGTCAGTTCTACATCGATTGTGACCGTATCGCCGGTGGTGACACGTGCCGGAGCGCTTACGCGCGTGAGCGCTACGCCATCACCCGCCGCGCGATCGATGCGTCGCACCGTCACCTGGGCGAGCAGATCCGGTGGCAGCAGCGTCGCATCGGCAATTTCGCCGTCGGTCACCACCACCACCGGGCGCCCGCCTGCGAGCGCACCGCGGATCGGGCCGTCGAGTTCCGAGCGACCACCTGGCTCGCCGGGGGCGAGTTCACCGAACGTGGTTGTGTCGCCGAGCGACGCCGCGATGGAGCGCGCAGAATCGATCGCGCCGCCGGCCGCGTGCATCGAGATCGAGTTGTCGAGGAGCACGAGCGGACGAGGCGCGCGGAACCGGGCCAGCATCCCAGGGTCAATCAGGAGGAGGAGCAACGCGGCGCCCGCGACCGTACGCGAAATCGCCGCGAAGACCACCACACGTTCCGTCAACCGGAAGCGGTAGGTCCACGCGGCGAAGGCCGCAGCCACGAGCAGGACGGCGGTGACGACGGCCACGAGCCCGTCCTACGGGCCAGTCAGCAAGCGCTCAGCGCGCCGACGCCAGCGTCGTGCGATCGAGCAGGCGCATCAGCAGTGTGCGGTCCCGCGCAAACTCGACCATGCTGGCGCGCGGAAGCGGCGCACCGGCATCGGACTTGATGCTCTTCGGATCGCGGGCGACGCCCTCGACCCGGAATTCGTAGTGCAGGTGTGGGCCGGTCGCGAGGCCCGTCGAGCCAACCTTGCCGATCTCCTGCGCCTGCGACACCTGCACGCCGGCCCGCACCCCGGAGGCGATACGTGACAGGTGGCCGTACCGGGTGGTCACCCCGTTGCGGTGCCGGATCTCCACCAGGTTGCCATAGCCACCGGCACGGCCCGCCCGTACCACGATGCCGTCGCCCGCAGCGCGCACCGGTGTTCCCGTATTGGCGGCGAAATCGATGCCCTCGTGGCGGCGAGTTCGTCCGAGCACCGGATGAAGCCGCGCGCGGGAGAAGCCGCTGGAGATATACCGGAACGCGACCGGGGCCACGAGGAACGCGCGCTTGAGCGCTTTGCCGTCGCCATCGTAGAACGCCGAGCGGCCGCCTTCTGCGAACGCGAAGGCCTTGAGGTCCTTGCCGCCAATCGAGAGCGAGCTGGCGAGGATCCGGCCGAAGCGCATCTCGCCATCCTCCGAAACCATGCGCTCGACCACCGCGGCGAACCGGTCGCCCGGCTGCGGATCGCGCGAGAAGTCGACCGAGTGCTCGTTGACTTCGGCGAGGTCGTACACCATCCGGATCCGCTCACCGCGGTCGAGCGTGGCAGCGCTGACCCCGCGATCAACAGCGTCGTACATCGAGGTCTCGATCCCGCCGGCAACACGAATCGTGTCGGTACGCCAGCGCACCGGAATCGCCTCCCCTTCCCAGTTCCCCGATGACGTGCGGATGAACCGCAACCGCTGCTCGTCGCTCGCCCTCACCTCGACATGCGTCGGCTCGTCCGTGTTCACGTCGCGGCGCACCGAGAACACCATGCCGGCACGGAAGCGACGCGGGTCAAGATGCAGCGACCGCGCGAGCGATCCCAGATCGAGTCCGCTGATTCCCTGGCGAGCAAACAGCGCACTCACCGTCTCGCCGGTCTGGAGCGTGTCGCGCACCTCGCGGAACGGCAGGGTGACCACGATGGCATGGGCGGTCGGAACGTCGGAGAGCCTCGTCCATGGCCACTGGCCGCGCGCAGCAAACGTCAGCGCAAACCCAACGACCAGCAGAGCAAGGATGAATCGGGAGGAACGCAAGTGCATCAGTCCATTTGCCGCCTGATGAAGGTGGGGATTTCCATGTCGCCAATATCCGGCGCACTGGAGGGGCGAGCCGTGGGAGGCGGCGCCGGTCGAACAAACGGTTGCTGGCCCGTCTGCGTTCCCGCCGCGGGCGAAGCTGGCGCCTGCGATGGGGATGCATGACCCGAGCCAGCAGTCGCACGTCTCGCATTGAAAGGTAACACCGTGGATGTTGACGCTGTACGCTCCACCACGGGCTCCCCCGTCACGGCGCGGTCGAACCCGGTGGCGATCACCGTGACCCGGACCTCGCCGTCGAGCCGCGGATCGCTGCCAGCACCAAAGATGATCTGGGCCTCATCCCCCACCGCGTCGTGGATGATCTCGCTGATCTGGGTGGCCTCACCCAGGGTGAGGTCGCTGCCGCCGACGATGTTGATCAGGACGCCACTCGCGCCGTTGATCGAGACGTTGTCGAGCAGCGGCGAGGAGATCGCCTGTTGAGCCGCCTCCAGCGCCCGGTTCTCGCCCCGACCGATGCCGGTCCCCATCAGGGCCGCCCCGCCGTTCTGCATCACCGTCCGCACGTCCGCAAAATCGACATTGATGATCCCGGTCGTGGTGATGAGCGACGCGATACCCCGCGTTGCATTCAACAGCACCTCGTCGGCCTTCTTCAACGCGTCCTGAAACGGAATTCCCTTTCCCACCACGGCGAGCAGCCGCTCGTTCGGTACGACAATCATCGTATCAACGTTGCGCCGGAGTTCGGTGATCCCCATCTCGGCCTGCTTCATCCGCTTCCGGCCCTCGAAGAGGAACGGCTTGGTGACGATGCCAACGGTCAGCGCGCCGATGTCCTTCGCGATCTGTGCAATGATCGGTGCCGCCCCTGTCCCGGTGCCGCCGCCCATGCCGCAGGTGACAAAGACGAGGTCGGCACCCTGCAGGTGCTCGAGCACCTCGTCGCGATTCTCCTCGATGGCCTGACGACCGATTTCCGGCCGGGCTCCGGCGCCGAGGCCGCGGGTAAGCTTTTTCCCGATCTGAACCTTGATGTCGGAACGTGACGACGCCAGTGCCTGCGAGTCGGTGTTGACGGAGATGAACTGCACCCCGGCAAGCTGCTCCTCGATCATCCGGTTGACCGCGTTGCCACCGCCACCGCCGACGCCCACGACCTTCATGCGAGCGTTCTGCGCCGACTGTTCCTCGAGCTCGAAAATCATCCCGTTGCTCATCGTCTGTCCCCCCGAGGGTCCGTCAAAAGAAATCCTGAAACCATCGTCTCACCGGTCCGAACACCCGCTCCGCGGCGGGCGAGGTCCGACCGCCGGCCCCGAAACCACTACCCATCGCCACCTGTCTGGCGCCGTACAGCGCGAGTCCGGTGGGAACCGCGAATGCGGGCGTCGACACCCGGTCAACCAGCCCGCGCAACCCATCCGCAGGATAGCCGATTCGCACCGGCGCCGCGAACACGTCGCGGGTGAGTTCCACGACTCCCGGTGCACTAGCGGCGGCGCCGGTCACCACCACCCCCCCCGGAAGCCCCGCCATCGACCAGCCGGCGCGGGCCACCTCGTCGCACGCCAGCTCGAGCGTCTCCTGCATCCGCATGTGCATGATGTGGGCAACGAGCCGCCTCGGGGCGCGCCGAGCGGGCTGGCCCGACACCCCCGGCAGCTCGATCACCTCCGACTCCGGAACCATCGGCTCGTACGCCGCGCCCCATGTCTCCTTGATACGCTCGGCGTCGGCCTGAGTCACCTGCAGGCCGTGGACGAGGTCGCCTGTCACGTGGCTCCCTGCGAAGCGGAGCGAAGCCGTGTGCCGGAGCTTCCCGGCGTGGAAGATCGCCACGTTGGTGCTTCCGCCGCCCAGGTCGACGAGGACCGATCCCATCTCCCGTTCATCGACGCTGAGCACCGAGTGGGACGCGGCGAGCGGCTCGAGGACGAACTCGCCGACATGCCAACCGGCCTTCTCGATCACGCGACGCATGTGGGCCATCGCGCTCGATCGCACGCTGATCAGATAGACCTCGGCCTCCAATCGCTCGCCGGTCATCCCCACAGGGTCACCGTACCCCGCCTGGCCGTCGACTCGGTAGTCGTGGGCGATGGCGTGGAGCAATTCCTGATCGTGGCCAAACGAGACATTGCTGGCGACATCGTTGACGCGCGCAAGGTCGGACGTGCGAATCTCGCTTCCCGGGATGCTGGCGACGCCGTGCGACACCCGATGCGCCACGTGCTCGCCCGCAACCCCGCAGTACACCGTACCGACCTCGATCCCCGCCACCTTCTCGGCGTCGAGCATCGCCTTCCGCACCGCACGGGTGGTTTCCTCGAAGTCGCGGATCACGCCGCGGCGGATTCCGGTGGTCCGCTCGACCCCGACCCCGAGGATCCGGAGCCCCCAGGACCGCGAGTCGCCGGTGACCTCGCCGATCAGGGCGGTCACCTTGGTGCTGCCGGCGTCGACCGCCGCGACCAGCCGCTGGACCGCGACGGTCATGCGCGGAACCGATGCACGAAGACCCGACCCGCAAACCGCCCGTCGATTTCGCGCCACGCCACATTGTGCTGGGACAGGTAATCGCGCACGAGCATCACCGACCGAAGGGTTTCGCGCGTGGCATCGGGGCGCAGGCGAACGCGCTGCCCCGCCGATTCGAGGATCACGTCACCGCGGACATCGGCGGCGCTGTCGATCGCGGCATACCACTCAGGATCGGCCAGCATGATGTGCGCCAGCAGGGCTGCTGCCGCCGGACTCGGGTCGATGATCGGCAGCGAGACCGGAGCGCGGGCAGGATCGAACGGGAGGATCGCTCCGCGATGGTCGACCATCACCAGGCGGTCGACACCCGGTGTCAGCGCGACGGGCACCGCCTCGTTGACCCGGACGACGAGGGTTCCCGGGAAACGACGGGTCACCTGCGCCCCCACGACACCCGGAAGCGAGCGTACTGCGGCTTCGAGGGGCCCAGCAGGGTCGAGAACGCTCGCGTCGGCGGGCAGGCCGAGGTGGCGGACCACGACGTCGGCGTCCAGGTATGTCAGGCCGTCAACTTCGACCCGCTCGATGGCGAAGAACGTCGACGTGCGTGCCAGCCGGGGAAGGCCGACGACTGCAGCTGCCGCCAGCAGGGTCAAAGCTACCAGCATGACCACCCGGCGGGGCTTCACGCGGAGCCCAGATCCGCGGCCACATCATGGGCCACTCGGGTCACATCGCCGGCGCCGAGCGTCAACAACACGTCGTCCTCGCGGAGCAGGTCCAGCACCTCGCGCACCAGGCGTTCGCGATCGGGTGCGTAGACCACGATCGCACCGGCGGTGACCGCTGCATCTGCGACGATCTTGCCGGTGACGCCCGGTTCGGGTTCCTCGCGTGCTCCGTAGACATCGGTCACGATCACCAGGTCGGCGGATGCGAGGGTCGCACCCATTGCCGCTCCGTGCTCGCGGGTTCGCGAATACAGGTGCGGCTGGAACACTGCCACCAGCCGTCGGTCAGGGTACGCCTGGCGGGCGGCGGCCAGCGCGGCCTGCAACTCGGTGGGGTGGTGGGCGTAGTCGTCGACAACGGCGATACCGGAGAACTCGCCCAGTCGCTCGAAGCGGCGCCCCACACCGGCAAATCCCGCGAGCGCGCCGAGTGCACCGTCGATGTCCGCGCCGAGTGCCGCCACCACACCCACCGCGGCGGCGGCATTACGGATGTTGTGCATGCCTGGGATGGCAAGCCGCAGCACCACCACCCGACCATCAGGAAGGGTCACGTCGGCCACCGAACCCGCCGGCCCCATGTCCCGCGGCGCGACGGCGATGTCCCGCGCGCCGGGGCCCACCCGCCACACGGTGCCACCCAGCGCCTCCGCGACCCGATCGCTGCCCGCATCAGCGTTGCCCACCAGGGTACGCGTCGCCCGCGAGGCGAAAGACACGTAGGCGAGCTCCATGGCCTCGACAGTACCGTAGCACTCCAGGTGATCCGCCTCGACGTTGTTGACGACGGCAATTGTCGGGTGCAGGGTGAGGAACGCCTGGTCGTACTCATCGGCTTCCACCACAAAAAGCGCGTCGCCATCAAGCGAGGCGTTGCCTCCCCACGCCGGGACTCGGCCCCCCGCCAAGCCCGAAGGCCGGAGGCCTGCGCCGCGCAGGGCGAGCGTGGTCATCACCGTCGTGGTGGTCTTGCCGTGGGTCCCCGCGATCGCGACCAGCGTGGAGTCGTTCACCAGCGCCGCGAGCGCCGCCTTCCGCCGGACGATCGGCACACCCCGCGCGGCCGCGGCCACGAGCTCTGGGTGTCCCTCGGCGATCGCAGCGCTCGCCACCAGCGCGCGGACGCCCTCCACATGGGCAGCGTCATGTCCGATCGCGACCACCGCGCCTTGAGCACGAAGGTCGTCGAATGCCGCGCCGTCGCGGTCGCAGCCGCTCACCGCCACGCCCCGACGGAGGGCGGCGAGCGCGAGCGCGCTCATGCCAGCGCCGCTGATGCCGACGAAGTGGAGCGGTCGTGGGTCGGTCGGGTCGAACAGGGAGGTCACGCCCGGAAGATAACGTGGCCGACGCGCGAATCGACCGCCCCGCCCCGACCCCGTGCCCGCTAGTACTGCTCGATCATCACCCTCGAGCATCGCTCGATGAACCGGGCATACAACGAGCGCTTCTTCCATTCCTCGAGGTCTATCTCCTCGGCGTCCGCCAAGTCGTCGATCACGCCCTGTTCGACCGCCGCGGCGAAGGCCGCATTGCGGACTGCGACAACGTTCTCTTCGTTGAGTTCCATGCTGCGCTCGTCGAGGTTCGCCGAGCCGACCATGGCCACGATGCCGTCACTCACTGCCACCTTGGCGTGCATCATGGTCTTCTGGTACTCGAACAGGCGAACTCCCGCGGTGAGCAGTTCCTCATAGTACGTGTGCCCCGCGCGGCGAACCGGTCTTGCGTCGGTCGTGTCGCCCGGCACCAGGATCCGGACATCGACGCCAGCCCTGGCCCGGGCCACGACGATGGCCCGAAGCCGGTCATCCGGAATGAAGTACGAGTTCGAGATGTACAGCCGCTCGCGCGCCGAGCGGAACACCATCCAGAAACAGAGCCGGACGGGTTGGTCAGTGTCAGTGGGCGACGAGACCACCGCCACGCCGACCGGCTTGTCTTCCGACAGGTCGTCGCCGGCGGGCGCCGGGAAGAACGACGGGCCGGAGAGGATCTCACCGCAGGAGTACACCCAGTCGTTTGCGAACGCAGCCTGGATCCCCCCGGCGAGTTCGCCCGTGAAGCGGCACATGTTGTCCCGCCACTCCTCACCATTGCGGGCGTCGCCGTCCCACTTGTCCGCCACCGCAGCGCCACCCGTGAAGGCGGTGTGCCCGTCGATCACGATCGACCGCTGGTGCGACCGCTTGAACGCCCGCACCATGGTGTACCACTTGAGCGGCCGGAAGAAGTACAGCTGTACCCCGGCATCGGTGAGCCGCTTGCGATCCTCGCCCTTGAACTTCATCGCTCCGAAGGCGTCGGGATGAACCCGCACCGCGACACCCCGGCCCCGCGCCCGCACCATCGCCTGGATCATCCGGTCGCTCACCTTCCCCGATTCCCAGATGTAGCACTGGAAGTTGATCGTGGTCGTGGCTGCGTCCATCGCCGCCTCCATCGCACCGAAGAAGGCGTCGCCATTCTGGAGTATCTCGGCGGAGTCACCGCGCCGCACCGGCGTGTTGAGCACTTCGGCCAGGAGGTCCATGAACTCCGGCGTACCGGGCTCCGGGTCGGCCTCAAGGCTGAGCTCCGGCCGGCTGAAGTCGGGAAAGAACAGCGCCGCGATCGTCATGATCAGCGCAATGGTGCCGATCGCGCTCAGGGTCCATCCCCACCAGGGCATGCTCGTTACGGCGTCCATGGAAAACTCGGTTTCACGGGTGAAAGTCGATGCGGCAAAGGAGCGGATGATGATCGGACCCGAACACATACGGGCCGCGGTCCTGGGGATTCTCGTCGAGCCGGATAGCATGCATGCCCGCGACCGCCTCGGTACGGTCGCGCACCATCAACCAATCGAGGATCAGGCGCGGCGCCCGGTGGAAGGTGTGCTTCCAGCGAACCGAGGGATCGGGAATGCCGGTCACGAACCCGGCCTCCATCAGCGCGCAAAACGCCGGTTCACGGCGCTGTCGCACCAGGTTGAGGTCGGCGCCGAGTATCCGGGTGGCATCGGTGTCGGACTGCATCCCGTCGAGCAGTGCCGATGCCTGTTGCCCACGACCAACGATGCCGAGCAGGTCGCGCGCCGACCCACCACGGGGATCGAAGTGCGCGGAATGCAGGTGGACGAGGCGCTCACCCAACCTGATCGTGGCGCCGACTGCCACCCGACGCTGGAGCACGAACGGGAGCTCATGGGCAAAGGCACCGACGAACGGGAGATCCGACAGCACCGCGTTCCCGCGATCGCTCTGGTGCACGCCGTTCCGCATCGACGGGGCGTACCGAAGGTTCAACTCGAGCGCGCCGGCGACCGCACGAATCTCATGCTCCCGGTGCAGTGCTCGCAATGAGAAGTCGCGTGCGTGGAAGGAGTTGCTCTCCGGCGGAACAGTCTCACCCGCGCGATACGCCTCCTGGAGCAGTGCCACGAATGGCAGGTCGCCCGGAATGCCCTGCTCCGCATATTCGCCCTGCCGGATCCGGGTGATGACGCGCACGATGTCGCCGCGACCGATCCAGACATTCCACGACAGCACCACCAGCGACCGCTGCGGGCGGCTGGCCTCACCGGCGAGGTCAAGCGAAAGCGGCTTGCCCACATTGTGCCGCCAGCCCGCCAACGGAAGGTCGGTGCCCTCTGCTGGCCGGGTCTGCAGCAGCACGTCACTCACGCGGGGCGTGCCGACCGGGAAGACCGACGCGGCTTGCCGGCGGCAATCTCTTCCATCGTGCGGCCGGTGGTGACCGACGTCACCTCGTCCGCCACGACGTCGGCGCCCTCCTCGGCGAACTCGTCGCGATGCTTGATCAGCAACCACTGCGGCTTCTTCTCACCGCGCCGAGTGCGGACCAGCACCCACGAGCCCCGGAGGCGTTTCCCCTTGAGGACAAACTTGAAATCTCCCGATGCGTAGCCATCCCGGAGTCGCTGCGCTGGATCGGGGTCGCGATCATGCCAGGTGTACGTCCCCCGATCCCAGAGCATCACGGTGCCGCCGCCATACTCTCCCTCCGGAATCGTTCCCTCGAACTTGTTGTACTCGATCGGGTGATCCTCGACCTCCATGGCGAGCCGCTTCACGCCCGGATCGATGCTGGGCCCCTTCGGTACCGCCCAGCTCTTCATCACCCCGTCGAGCTCGAGCCGAAGGTCAAAGTGAAGGTGACTTGCCGCATGTTTCTGGATTACGAACGCCAAGGCCTTGCGCTTCCGCGACGTAGCTTCGCCGGCAGGCTCGGCGGTCTTCGTGAAGTCACGCTTGCGACGGTATTCGCCGAGCGGTTCGTCCGCGGTGCGCCCGGGCGCGGCGGCAGATTTCGAGGACGCCTTCTTCGGTCCCCTCGCCTTTCCCGTCATCGCGAGACAGGATTGCCGACCGTCTGGCTGACGATCGTAATCGGGCTTGGATAGCTGATCGTCCCATAACGGGTATTGATGGTCGGAACGGCCTTGATCGTGATCTTGGTGGGATCGACGTTGAGTCCCGCCACGGCGATCGCCAGGTCCATCATGTTCCCGGCCGGCCCATCAAAGAACTCCAGCAGGTTGAGCCGCATCCTCACCGGGATGATTCGCGGCTCGCCTGGCGGCAAAGTGAGCGAGGTATCGACGACACCGGAGATCGTCTCCTTGTCATCCAGGAACATCGTCCATGCCAGCTTCACCATCGTTGCGGTCACCTTGTTGTCGACTGGATTTTCAGCCCGCACTTCCGCCAAAAACTCAAGCGGGAGGTCCTTCCGCGCGATGGCCACGGTGATCCGACCAATTTCCAGCGCCGACAGGCCACCTGGTGCCGAGATGCGGGTGAGGTCCACCCCGGCGAGGCGCCCGCCCCGAATCCCGCTGAGGGCAAAGGCGACCTGACGTAGCGCGCCGATCTGCTGCAGGGCGGCGCATCCGGCGAGGGTGGTCACGGCAAACAGGGTGCAGAGGAGCTTGCGGGTCATGCGGGCCTCCGGGGCTGAACGGTCATGGTGTTCTCTCAAAGGACGCATGGGGAGGGTTACCGCGCACCCATCCCCCCGGAACGGCAAACAGGCCGTATTTTAACGATCTGCGGACTTCACCCCGACGGGAGGCATGACCGTGCTCGCCAACTGGATCACACTGTCCCGCTTTCCGCTCCTGCTCGCGATCATCCTGATTCTCTACCGGGGGACGCCGACGATGCAGGTCGTCGGCGTGGCACTCCTCTTCGTCGGCCTGATGCTCGACACCGTCGACGGTGTGGTGGCACGGCGGACCGGGCAGACCAGCTTGTTCGGGAGCGTGCTCGACATCGCCGCGGATCGCACGTATGAGATAGTGCTTTGGGTGGTGTTCGCCGACCTGGGCTTGATCAGCGTCGTGATCCCTTTGATCGTCGTCGCGCGAACAACCCTCACCGACGCCTTTCGCAGCATCGGCATCGCCGCGGGCACGGCGCCGTTCGATCAGCATCGCTCATCGCTCGGACGCTTCCTCGTGGGATCACCGCTGATGCGGACCGGATATGCGGTGACCAAAGTGGTCACCTTCTGCGGCCTCGCGCTCACTCTTGCCTTGGGCGACCCGAACGGCATCGTTGTTGTCGCCGGGCAGTCGGTTCAGGCGCTCACCATCTTTCGCGCGACCGCCTGGGTCGCCGTCTTCTTTTGCGTATTTCGCGGACTGCCCGTAATCCTCGGGACGCTTCGACGTCATTGGGGGACCCCCGCGCCGGGCGGAGTGTAGCCCGACTCATTCCGGCGGGAGCGTGTACCGCAGCACGTAGCCGTGCCGTCCATCGTCATGGGTGATCTCCAGCGACCCCGCGATGCCAACCAGGCCGTCCGTCCCCGAATCGGGCACGATCGTCACCGAAAGCGACGGCTGGCCGCGGTCCATGACGCCTGAATGCATGAGCGCAAAGGATCCGGTGTGCCCATGCAGCGTCCCGGTGACCCGCTCGATCGCGACGTATGCTGCCGACCCTTTCACGGCGGATTGCACCGCCAGCATCTCGCCCCGGCCGGTACCCTCGAGGTCCCCGTGAAACACCTTGTCGAGGGACATCCGGCCGAGCGGTGGATCGTCGGTGTGATGCGGGGCGATCGGCGCCATCGTCACGTCGAAGCTGCCATCAGCGCGCTTGGTCATCAGTTCCTCGGCCATCGAAGCGTGAAAGTGGATGATCAGCCACCGCGACCCGTCGCGGCGAAACACAAAACTGCGGCGGTTGACCCGACGGCTGGCGGTGTCACGCACGTTGAACGATGCCACCGCCATGTCGCGGTCGGCGTGCACCACGAGCTCCGTCGGGATGACGGGTTTCGCCTCCGCGGTCGGTGACATCGCGACGAACTCGGCGAAAATTCGCGAGAGCTCGACCTTGCCATCAACCCGGTGGGCCTGCGCAGTCGGCACGAATGCGGTCACGTCATCCGCGAAGGCCGAGGTCATCCGTTCCAGGTCTCGCGCGTTGAGGGCATCGATGAAACCGAGCATCGCCACTCGAGCAGCGGCGTCGGGACCGGGGGATCTCGTCATTGCCCGGGTGCATCCCGACAGCGCCATGGCGCACGCCGAAAACATGATCGCTCCCCGGAGACCGCGCGGCCTCGCCTCCCGAAACCACTTCGTCGCCATTCCCGCAAGATACCTCCCTCGCAGGGTGGTCACCCGCTGGCGTTCGCCGTCCGGTCCGCGTATCGTCCGGCACCGCAATTCCATCCCGGACAGGGAGAACCCGATGTCATCCCGCCGTCAGTTCCTTCACGCCGTGGCCGGCGCAAGTGCTGCGCTGCCCGCGTTTCGCGAATCAGCCATCCGGCAGGCGCTGCGCGCCGGGGACCGGATCGACCCCGCCGATCCGACGGGCGGGGCCGACGACGAGACCTACTGGGGCGAAATCCAGCGTGCGTTCGACACCGACCGCACGATGATCAACCTCAACAACGGCGGCGTCTGCCCTTCGCCCACGCACGTCCTCGAAGCAATGATCCGGGACCTGCGCTTCAGCAATGAGCTTCCGGTCACTCACATGTGGCAGGTCCTCGAGCCTCGAATCGAGAGTGTCCGCCGCGACGTGGCGCGCGACTTCGGCTGCGACCCGGAAGAACTCGCGATCACGCGCAACGCGTCGGAGGCGCTTGAGAACCTGATCTTCGGACTCGACCTCAAGCCCGGCGACGAAGTGCTCGTCACCAACCAGAACTACGGCCGCATGCTCACCGGCTGGGACCAGCGAGTGCGGCGTGACGGGATCGTGCTGACCCAGGTGCCGTTCACGGTACCACCGCCGTCCACCGATTATCTCGTGGATGTCTTCCGCCGCGCGATCACGCCGCGTACCCGCGTGATCGAGGTGACCCACATCACCAATCTTACCGGCCAGATCTTCCCGGTGCGGGAGATCGTCACATTGGCGCGGGAGCACGACATCCGGGTGTTCGTCGACGGCGCCCACGCCTACGCGCACTTCCCGTTCACGCGCGACGACCTCGATTGCGACTTCTACGGCACGTCGCTGCACAAGTGGCTGCTGGCCCCGATCGGCACCGGCTTCCTGTATGTGCGGGGAGCGCGGATTCCCGAGATCTGGCCGCTGATGGCCGCGACCGAGGCGATGAATGGCAACATCCGGAAGTTCGAGGAGATCGGCACCCACCCCGCGGCGAATCACAATGCCATCTCGGCGGCGCTCGCGTTTCACCGGGCGATTGGCGCGGAGCGAAAGGTTGCACGCCTGCGCTACCTTCGCGACCGGTGGGCGAAGCGATTGTTGGCGGTGAGCGACCGGGTGCACGTCCCGACTCCGCTCGACAGCCGCCAGTCGGGGGCCATCGCGCTGCTGTCCATCGACGGGATCGAGGCGGGCGCGCTGCACGCGTGGCTGCTCAACAAGCATCATGTCGTCACGACGCCGATCAAGCACCCGGAGTTCTCCGGTATTCGCGTCACCCCGAACGTGTACACGACCATTGACGAAATCGACACCTTCGCCGACCTCATCACCAACGCCATCCGTCATGGAATAGCCTGAGCCATGACGAGCCCGGGAGACCCCCGCATGCACCGCGTTCGTACCCTACCGACCCTGTTGCTCCTTGCCGCATTGGCCGCGGGCACCACCGCCTGCGCACTGATCTCGCAGGCGATGGCCCCGCCGCCAACCACCTCGCTCGACGTGGTGAGCTACAATATCCGACACGGGGAGGGGATGGACGATCGCATCGACCTGCAGCGCACGGCGGCCGTGCTGCGCGCGCAGATGCCGGACATCGTCGCGCTGCAAGAGGTCGATGATCGAGTGCAGCGCAGCGGGCGGGTCGACCAGGCACGCGAACTCGGCCGCCTGCTCGGGCTCCAGCATGCGTTCGGCGCCTTCATGGACTATCAGGGTGGTCGCTACGGGATGGCGACGCTCTCGCGCTTCCCGATCATCTCGTCGTGGTCGATTGCACTCCCCGAGGGGAGCGAGCCCCGCATTGCCCTGGCTACGGAAATTGAACTGCCCAATCGCGCCCGCATCGTGGCCGTGAACGTCCATTTCGACTGGCTCGACGATGACAACGACCGCTACCGCCAGGCCGTGGCGTTGGCGCGCGTGCTCGACACGCTTTCGCTGCCCTACATCGTGCTCGGCGATTTCAACGACCAGCGCAATTCCCGCACGCTGCGGATCTTCCAGGACATGGCGGTGGAACTGCGGAAACCCTCGGACGATCGTTTCACCTTTTCCTCGACCAGCCCGACCAAGGAAATCGACCACATCTTCGTGGGCCCGGAACGGCCGTGGCGGATCGGGAGCATTGCCGTGATCGACGAGAAGGTGGCATCAGACCATCGGCCCGTGCTCGCGACAATCGAGCACACCAAGGGCCGCTGAGCCGTCAGGCTCCGACGAGCAGGTCTACCCGTTCGGCGATCTCCGCGGCCGCTCCCGGGCGGCCGCGCGCGCGCGCTGCATCAGCCATCGAACGACGCCGGTCGGCATCACCAATCAGGGCCCGCAACTCCCCGGCAAGCCGATCGACGGTCAGCCCTGCCTGCGGCAGGCACACCGCCCCGCCCGCGTTGGCGAGTGCCCGCGCGTTGTGCGTCTGGTGATCCGCCGCGGCACTGGGCAACGGGATCAGGATTGACGGAACTCCCCACGCACAGAGTTCCGCGATCGTCATCATCCCCGCGCGGGCGACACACAGGTCAGCCACTGACCACGCCGCTGCCATCGGGTCGATGAAGGGCACGACGTGCACGTGGGGCGGGCGGTGGTGGCGCGCGAACGTCCCGTGCGTGGTCGCCCCTGTTCCCCAGATGACGTCAGCATGATCAGCACCTCCCTGGTCAATCCACTCGGCGATCAATTCGTTGATTGCGCGCGCGCCCTGGCTACCGCCGGTGATGACCACGACCGGTCGGTCGCCACCCACGCCGTACTGCACCATTGCCGCGTCACGGCGCGTCGGATCGGGCGCCACGATCGGCGCACCGGTCACGTGCGCTTTGCCACGCGCGTTCGCCGGGAGGCCATCAAGCGTTTCCGGGACCGCGAGCCAGATCTCGCGAGCGCGACCGGCGAGCCATCGCGTGGCGAGTCCCGGATGGACATCGAGTTCGATGATCCCGGTCGGGATGCCCCGGGACGCGGCGCGGAACACCACCGGCCCGCTGACATAACCACCGGTTCCGATCACGGCAGCCGGCGACTCGCGGTCCAGCATGGCATCGATCCCGGACAACAGGCGGCGAATCCGGAACGGCCAGGCAAGGTTGCGCCACGGGCGCTGGCGATGAATGGGCTGAAACGCAAAGAGTTGATGCGGCACGCCGCGTTCCGGGAGCACTCGCGCCTCGACCCCGCGCTCCGCACCCGCGAAAAAGCACCGCCAGTCCGGATGACGCTCGCCGATGGCACGCGCGATCGCGAGTGCAGGCATCAGGTGTCCACCGGTGCCACCCCCGGCGAGCAGGATGGTCGTCATCGACCGCGCGCGGGGCGACCCCGATTGCGCCCGATCGAGACGACGACCCCCGCCGTGAACAGGTACATGATCAGCGACACCCGTCCCGCGGAGATGAACGGCAACGTGAGCCCGGTGGCTGGCATCATATGGAGCACCACCGCAGCGTGCAGGAATGCGGCGACGCCAACCATTGCGGTGAGGCCGGCGGCGAGATACGTCCCGAAGGGATCACGCGCCGTCTTGGCGATCCGGAATCCCATCCAGCAGAACAGCGCGAAGAGGAGCATCGTGACGCCGACACCCACGAGGCCGAACTCCTCGGCGATGACCGAAAGGATCATGTCGGAATAGGCATAGGAAAGGTGCCCAAGCTTCTGGGTTCCCTCGCCGAAACCCAGGCCGTTGATGCCACCACTCCCGAACCCGATGAGCGCCTCGCAAACTTGTCCATGGGCCACGCACTCGGTCATCGCGCCCCCGAATGATTCCACCCGCGCGGACCGGAATCCCGTCGAGAGCGCGAGCAACCCACCGGCGCCTGCCACCATCGCGGTGAGCGCCAGGTGAGGAATGCGTGCGCCGGCGATGAACATGATCATCACGCCCGCGGTGCCAAGCAGCACCGCCATCGTGAGGTTGGGTTCGAGGAACACCAGCAGAGCGGTGAGGGCAACCGGCGCGAGCAACGGGAGGTAACCTCGGCGAAAGTCCCGCACCTTGTTGCCAAGTTCCACGGCGCGCATCGCCACGAATGCCATCAGCGTGAAACGGCCGACCTCCGAGAGCTGCAGCGTCAGCGGACCAAACTGCAACCAGCGACGCGCGCCATTGAGCACGGGGACCACGGCGCCGATCGGGCCCGGTGCTGGCCGCGATCCCCAGATCATTGCCACCACGGCGAGCAGGAACAGCCCCGCGACGGTGGCGTAGAACAGTGGGCGGGCCAGCCGTCGCCATAGCTGATAGTCGGTGCGGGCGGCGACGAGGAAAATCACGCCTCCCACGATTGCACCGGTGAGTTGCTGGGTCGCCTCCGTGAACCAAAGCTGCTTGTAGGCCCCCGTGGAATAGCAGTTCGCCACCCCGAACGCCGTCAGCGTCAGGGTGACCACGGCAAGCAGGCGGGTCTCCCAGCGGAACTCGCCGGGATGGCGGACGGATGCAGCAGTCACCATGCCTCCACGATGGCGCGGAACCGGGCGCCGCGTTCTTCATAATTATTGAACTGGTCGTAACTCGAGCACGCGGGAGAGAGCAGGACCGCGCCCCCCGCAGGCACGTTCGCGCGCGCCAGCTCCATCGCCTCGTCGAAAGTGCCGCCGCGGAGCACCGGGATCAGGCCGTCCAGGTCGGCGATGACAATGTCGGCGGCCTCACCGTAGGCGATCACTGCATGCGCCTGGGCACGCAGGGCCGCTGCCAGCGCCGTGTACGGCTCGCCCTTGTGGCGTCCGCCGAGCATGACCACGTACGGACGCGTCATCGCCTCGAGCGCGACGGCGGTCGAAGCCACATTGGTCGCCTTGGAATCGTTGATGAACAAGACGCCATCGACATCGCGAACTGGTTCCATCCGATGATGCAGCGCCACGAACGTGCGCAGCCCCCGAGCGATGTCGTCATGCGACATTGCCGTGACATGCAGCGCGAGCGCTGCCGCCAGGGCATTGGCCACGTTGTGGTCACCAAGCAGGGCCAGTTCGCCCCGCGGCAGCAGCGGGCGACCGGCGAGCATCAGTTGGCCCGCGGTTCGGTCGAACCATCCGTCGGCCCGGATTCCGTCCGCCACCGTGAAGGTCAGGTGCCGACCCGGCACCGCAGCCACCATCACACGCGACGCCGGATCGTCGAGGTTGCTCACCCAGATCGAGGAGCTTGTGGCGTTGGCAAAGAGCAGCGCCTTGTCGGCGTAGTACGCATCCAGCGACGAGTAGCGATCAAGATGGTCCGGCGCCAGGTTGGTCAGGATTCCCACGGTTGGTCGCACATCCGGCATGTCGTGGAGCTGGAACGACGACAACTCCACCGCGAGCCACGCCGGTTTCGCCTCGCGGATCGCGACCGCCGCCAGTGGCGTGCCGATGTTACCAGCCGCCACGCTGTCGCGTCCGGCGGCTTGCATCACGTGGTCGATCAGTGCTGTGGTGGTCGTCTTGCCGTTCGTCCCGGTGACCATGATCTGTGGGATACCATCCAGAAGGTCGAGGCCCAGCTGCGCCTCCGCCACGACCTCCACACCGGCCGCGCGTGCCGCCGCGACCACCGGGGCATCAGGCGGGATCCCCGGTGACACGATCAGCGCCGCACTCCGTGCGATCCGTTCGAGGTCATGCGCGCCGACCTCCACCGACACTCCGCGAATCGGTTCTCCGCCAGTCGCCTTCGGTGATGCATCGGATGCGTACACCGCAATCCCTGCATCAGCGAGCAGCCGCGCGGCGGCGAGGCCACTGCGACCCAGTCCGGCGACGCTCACCTCCGCGCCCTGCGCCTGCCACCGTGCAATCCGTTTCATCGCAGCTTGAGCGTCGCCAGTGCGATGATCGTGCAGAAGATCCCCAACACCCAGAAACGGACCACCACCGTCGTCTCCGCCCAACCGAGTTTCTCGAAATGATGGTGGAGTGGTGCCATGCGGAAGACCCGGTGGGAATCGGCGTACTCCCGGCCCCGGGTGCGCTTGAGCCACTTGAAGGTGCCCGTCTGCACCATCACCGAAACCGCCTCCGCCACGAACACGCCACCGATGATCACCAGCAGGAATTCCGACTTCAGCATCACCGCGACCGCGCCAAACGACCCACCGATCGCCAGTGATCCGGTGTCGCCCATGAACACCTTTGCCGGGTGCGCGTTGAACCACAGGAAACCCAGCGATGCACCCATCAGTGCGGTGCAGAAGATCGCGAGCTCACCCGCGCCGGGGAGGTAGAAGAGGTTGAGATATCCGGTGGTATCGACGCGGCCCATGATGTAGGCAAAGAACGCGAACGCCCCGGCGGCGATCGTGGTAAGCCCCGTGGCCAACCCATCGAGACCGTCCGTAAGGTTGACCGCATTGCTGAACCCCGTGACCACACCCGTCACGAAGATGACGTACACCCCGGGCATGAAGATCACCAGCAGGTACTTGAAGAACGGCACCGTGGTCGCCGTTGACGGAATCAGGTCCGGGGGCACCATCGGGTGCCACATCAGCACCAGGGCCAGACCGATACCGAACGTCACCTGCCCCGCCAGTTTCCATTTCGCCACCAGCCCGCGCGACTTCCCCTGCACCACCTTGAGGTAGTCGTCGAGCAGGCCGATCGCCCCGCACCAGAGCATGGCAACAACCGCGATGATGACGAAGGCATTGTCGAGGCGCGCCCAGAGGAGCGTGGGCAGCACCGTGGCGGCGATAATGATCAATCCGCCCATGGTGGGCGTCCCCCGCTTCGCCTGATGACTTGCCGGGCCATCGGCGCGGATGACCTGACCGACCTTGTGCGCCTGCAGGCGCCGGATCAGCCCCGGACCGACCACGAACGCGATGAGCAGCGCGGTCACCATCGCGCCCGCGGCGCGGAACGAGATGTAGTTGAAGAGGTTGAACAGGATGATCGTCTTGCCGAGGGGGGCAAGCAGGTGATAGAGCATCGCGTCAGCTCGCCATGCGAGGGAGGATGAACGGGAGGATCCGCTCCAGTGCCGCGCCACGCGATCCCTTGAGGACCACCAATTCGTTGCCTTCGAGGACGCCTGCCAGTAACGGCCCCGCCGCCTCGGCGTCGAGGGCAGTGAGGAGGGTGCCGTCAAATGACGCGCGCACAGACTCGATGGCGGGCACAAAGTCGCCTGTCACCACCAGCACATCGGGCTGCAGTGCGACCATCGCCGCCGCCACGTCGGCGTGCAGGGCTGGCGCGTCCGGCCCGAGTTCACGCATCGTCCCGGCGACGAACACCACTCGCCGCTGCTCTCGCATCGCTTCGGTGAGCGCGATCGCACTGAGGAATGACTGCGGGTTCGCGTTGTAGCTGTCATTGACGATCGTGAGCCCGCCCGCGGAAATCACCTCGCCACGTCCACCGGGAAGCGTGAACCCTTCCAGAGCCTGTGCGGCGGCGCCCCGGTCGAGGTCGAGCTCACGCACCGCCGCCCACGCGAACATCGCATTGCCCGCTTGGTGGATCCCGCGCGCTGCGAGCGCGAACTCCACATCGTCGATGCCGACAACCGCGCGTCCGTCGGTGGTAACGCGTACGTGTTCGGGATGCACATCAGTGTCCCCGAGCCCGGCCGTGACCATGCGCCGGGCCCGCGTGCGTGCGCCCGCCGCCAACTCAGGCGGCACGATACCAACGATCGCCAGCGGAACGTTGTCGGTGAGCGAAAGCTTCTCCCGCACCACCCCGGCGACGGTCCCGAAACCCTCCAGATGACCTGCGCCGGCGTTGAGCACCATCGCGATGTCGGGACGGATGATCTCGCGGTAGCGCGCGATCTCGCCGGGCTGGTTCGCGCCCGCCTCAATCACCCACGCCTCGCTGTCATCCGGCGCCTCAAGAATGGTGAGCGGCACACCCACCAGGTTGTTCAGGTTGGCGCGGGTTCGATGCGTTCGCCACCGGGTCCCGAGCACTGCGGCCACCATCTCCTTGGTGGAGGTCTTCCCATTCTGCCCGGTGATCCCGATCACCGGCCCGGCAAACGCGCTCCGCCGATACGCCGCCAGGTCGCCGAGCGCCCGCAAGGTGTCATCGACCTCATAGCAGGTGAGTCCCTCCACCGCGCCGGTGCCACGCTGCACCACGGCACCGGTGGCACCCGCCGCACGGGCACCGACGAGGTGGTCATGCCCATCGTGGTGCTCACCACGGAGCGCGACGAAGAGCGAACCCGGGACGATCGTGCGGGTATCGGTGCTGACCTGGCCGTACGGCTGATCATCGCCGTCGCCAAGACCGAGGGCCTCCCGGACCCGATGGTCGGTCCATGACGCGATCATCGCACCAGGCTCCGCACGATGGAGCGTTCATCAAACGGCACGGACTCCGTGCCGATCACCTGGTAGGTCTCGTGGCCCTTGCCGGCGAGCAGCACCGCATCGCCAGCGCGCGCGCTGCCGGTGGCGATCGAGATGGCCACCAGGCGGTCGACTTCGCGTTCGTAACTTCCCGCCGGCATCCCCTGCACGATGTCATCGATGATCTGGTCGGGATCCTCGGTGCGCGGGTTGTCGGACGTGACGATGACGTGGTCGGCGCCCGCTGCCGCGACTTGGCCCATCATCGGCCGCTTGCCACGGTCGCGATCGCCGCCGCACCCGAAGAGGACGATGATCCGCCCAGGCGTGATCGGACGGAGCGTGGCGAGCGCCCGTTCGAGTGCGTCGGGGGTGTGCGCGTAGTCGCGGATCACGTGAAACGGTGCGTCGATGATTCGCTCCATCCGTCCCGGTACCTGCGGTGACGACTCGAGCCGCCCGATGACCTCGGCCATCGGGGTGCCGCGAGCCAGCACCACCGCCGCAGCCGCCACCGCGTTGCTGATGTTGAAGTCGCCCGGGAGCGGAAGGTTCACCTCGCCCGCGCCGAAACGACCCTCAAGTCGGAAGCGGCTTCCCGCGGTGACTTGCGCGATCTCGGTGATCCGGATCATCGCATCGTGTGCCACTCCCCACGTCACGGCGCGCCGATCGCGGGCGAGTGCCGCCCACGCCGGCTCATCGCTGTTGATCGCCAGAACCCCTTCGCCACCGACGAGGTCGCTGAGCCGGAGCTTGGCGTCACGATACGCATCCATCGTCTCGTGGTAGTCGAGGTGGTCGCGCGTCAGATTGGTGAAGACTCCGCTCTCGAATACCAGTCCATCAAGGCGTCCCTGATGCAGTGCATGCGACGAGGCTTCCATGACCACGTCGGTCGCACCGGAATCAAGCAGCGCACGAAGCGTCGCCTGCAGGTCGAGCGGGCCGGGGGTGGTGAGGGTTCCTGCCGTCGACACGATCGGGCGCCCCGCCCCGTCGAACGCGCCAAGGGTTCCGGTGCTTCCCGCCGTGCCCGCTCCGTTGAGCAGGTGGCGCAGCAGCGCCGTGGAGGTCGTCTTGCCGTTCGTCCCCGTGATCCCGTGCAGCGACAGCGAGTCCGCGGGACGTCGATACCACTCGGCGGCGAGCACTTCCGCCGCGCGTCGCGCATCGGTGACGACCACCACCGGCACCCCGGCATCGAGTGCGTCTTCGGCCAGCACTGCGACGGCGCCTGCAGCCACGGCGCCAGTCACAAAGCGGGTTCCATCGGCCACCGAGCCACGGATGGCGATGAAGCAGCTTCCCGGCACAGCATGGCGGGAATCGACCGCAAGCGACGTCACCTCGGCGCCGTCGGGCGGAGCGCTCACCACGAGGTCACGTGCTCGCAGCAGCGCCACGATTTCGTGAAGCGTCATCGTGCCGAGTCGGCGTATACGGTGACGACGGTGCCGGTCCGGGCCGTCTCGCCCGCAGCAGGCACCGAGGCGCGCACGACCCCTCGCCCGACCGACCGCACCACCATTCCCTCGCGGTGCAGCGCCAGCGCCGCGTCGCGGACGTCGAGGCCACGCACCAGTGGCAGCACCACGGAGGTTGCGGTCGGCTCGCGCACCACGCCCGCATGCACCGCCACAACCTGGGTGGGTGGTATCGGTCGTTCGGGCGCCGGTCGGGTCGGTCGGGACGCAACGGTCGCGGTCAGCGCCCTGCGGTCGAGCGGCGAATTGTGAAGCGCCAACCCCTGTTGCAGGAGCGACCGCACTACAGGGGCCGCAACCAGGCCGCCGTAGTACGCCGCACCGCGCGGCTTGTTGATCATGACGTAGATGACGATCTGCGGCGCATCGCCAGGGTAGACCCCGGCGAATGATCCGCGGTAGAGGCGGATGTATTGCCCGTGCTCCACCAGCTTCGCCGTGCCGGTCTTGCCCACGACCTGGATGCGGTCGAGCTGGGCCTTCGTGCCGGTGCCACCGCTGTCAGTAGCGGACGCAAGAAATTGCATCGCCCGATCGGCCACGGCCGAGTCGACCACCTGACGGATCACCTCGGGGTGATGCACCCAGCCAGCGCCAGAGCTGTCGCCCCGAATCTCGCGCACCAGGGTTGGACGCAGGAGCTTGCCACCATTGGCGAGCACGGCGTAGGCCGACGCCATTTGCACCGCCGTGCTCATGAACTCATATCCCTGCGCGATCGATGCTTGCGAGAGCAGGTTGTTCTCCCACAGCGCCGGCCTGCGCAACCGCCCACGTGCCTCACCCGGGAAATCAATGTTGGCCGGTGTGCCGAATCCGAAATCGCGGAGCACCGCGTAGTGCTGCTCGGGGCGGAGCCCGAGTGCAAACTGGCTGATGGCGATATTGCTGGAATGTTTGATTGTTTCGCCGAGCGTGAGATAGCCATCGACGCGGTGCGCGTCGGTGATCGGGCGGACGCGACCCCGCCCGATCGGCATGTTCCATACGCCGCCCATCCCCGACCGTGGCGTCGTGTCCGCGCCCATCTGCAGAACCGCGGCGGCGGTGAAGATCTTCGCGGTCGAGCCGGGCTCGTACTCCTCCACCATCGCCGATGCCGTGGGCCGCGGTGATTCGCCCGCATCCGATCGCAACGAGGCGAGCGCGAGCAACTCGCCGGAGTGCACATCGAGCACGACGATGTCGCCGTCGTCAGCATCAAACTGGATCAGTGCTCGCTCGAGGGCGTTCTCGGCGATCCCCTGCAGGTTCGCATCGATGGTGAGGTAGATGTCGCTCCCGCGAATCGGCTGGCGCACCACCGCGTTCGGCCCCTCAAAGGCACCACCGCCACCGTCGATGGTCAGCACCTTCAATCCGTCGACACCCTTGAGCAGGCTGTCGTATGCCGCCTCCAGCCCACCCCTGCCTGACGCCTCGTCCCGATCGAAGCCGCCGAGGAGCGGAGCGGCACGCGGCGAACGCGGATACGCGCGGTCAAGCATCGGATCGCGATAGATGCCCTTCATCCCCCGCAACTGGTTGACCTGCTGCGCCGAGTAGGGCCCGTGAAAGTAGGCATTGGGAGCGCGCCGGACTCGCGCGGACACCGTCGCCACTGGCAGGTCGAGGGCGCGCGACAGCACGCGGATCGCCGCGGTCGTGTCACGCAACTGCTCGACAGCCACGTTGATGTGGTAGCTGACGCGGGTGACCGCCAGCGCGGCGCCATTGCGATCGTAGATCGTGCCGCGCCACGCCGGCACCGTCTTGAGCTTGGAGCGAGACTGCTCTGCACGCGTCGTCCATACGGAGTGCTGCACCACCGACACCCTGAACGCCTGCGCAAACACCGCGGTGGCGGCGAGGGCGAGCGCACCCTGCAGGAAGGCGATCCGGGTTGAAGGCTTGGCCATTCAGCGAACCGGTGGGAGGGTCAGCACGACAAGCTCACTATCGGAGGCGACGCGGAGTCCGAGCGCCTCGGCACGAATGCGAAGCTGCTCACCCATCAGCGGCCCAATGGCGTTCTGCTGCTCGGCCCGCTCGGCGAGCAGCGAATCGATACTCAATTGCAAGGTGCTCACCCGGTCAGAGATCGCGAACGAACGCCGCAGTCGCAGCACGATGATCCCCGCGACGACCAGGAACAGCCCGGTCCAGGCGATCACGAAATGTCGTCCCTTAACCTGCATGGTGGGTCCGGAAGAATCGAAGCCTGGCACTGCGAGCCCGCGAGTTTGCCGACACCTCGGCGGTCTCTGCCACGATGGCCCGGCGCGGCGCGACGCTGCCCAGCGGGAGCTGACCACAGGCGCACTGGGGGAGTCCACCCGGACAGATGCAGCCGGCACTCCACGCCCGAAACGCCGTTTTCACCAGCCGGTCCTCCCCGGAATGGTAACTGATCACCGCAAGAGTCCCGCCGTCCTCGAGCGCATCGCGGAAACTTGGCAACACCCGCTCGAGACCCCCGAGCTCATCGTTGACCGCGATGCGAACTGCCTGAAAGATTCGCGCAAAGTCGCCGGGACCGGAACGCGGCCCCAGTGCGCCACGAATGGCGCCGACCAGATCGTCGCTGATGAGGAGTGGAGCGTTGGCGCGGCGCCGGACTACCTCGTCGGCAAGTCGGCGCGCCCGACGTTCGTCGCCGTAATCCCTGAACACCTGGACCAGCTCCGCATGCGGGGTCTCGGCGAGCCACTCGGCAGCGCCGGGCCCGTCGCTCGACATCCGCATGTCGAGGGGTGCGCCAACGCGAAAGCTGAAACCCCGTTCCTCGGCATCGAGTTGCCGGGAGGAAACGCCGAGGTCAAGGAGGATGAAGTCGGGACGAAAGGTCGTCACTGCCGCGACCGCCTCGGCCGATGAGTACGGCGACTGCAGGTACCGGATACCCTGATCGCCGAGCCGAGCGCGAGCGGTGGCGATGGCATCTGGGTCCCGGTCGATGCCGAGGACTTCGGCACCCTCGCCGCGGAATGCTTCGGCGTGCCCCCCGTGCCCGAGTGTGGCGTCAACCACACGCCGGGCGCCTCGAGCCCGTTGGACGATGGGCTCGATGAGAACGGGGACATGCAGCGAGGAAGGGTCGGTCATGAGTCCGGTGAAAACAAACCACCCCGCCCGGAATCCGGGCGGGGTGGCGGGAGACGGGGCTGACGGGGCTCGAACCCGCGACCTCCGCAGTGACAGTGCGGCACTCTAACCAACTGAGCTACAGCCCCTCGCGACCAGGCCCGAAAGTAGGGGACCTGGCCGCCTTTGGGAAGGGCTACTTGCAGAAGCTCGACACGAGCTGCGGCATCGCGCTGCGCTCCTGCTGCATCGGTGTGAGGAGCTGCTTGGCGGTCGCCGCGATCTGTGCGTTCGGGCTCGTCGCGGCAATGGTCAGCGCCGGGATGGCTTTCCCGATTAGCACATCTTCCTCGCGCGCCAGCGGACACGACTTCTGTGCCCGGGCACGCTGCGACAAGTCGGCAACCTGATAGTACGCGCCCACACCCAGCATGTAGTTCGCCGGGATGGTACGGTCAGACGACGTCGTGCCACCGGCCAGCGCCCCCTCGGCGAGTGCCACCAGCAACGGCCAGTCCTTGGTCGTCGCATTGGCGACAAGCTGGGCGGCCACCAGGACCAGACCGGCGAAGTCGTCCTGCGCACTAGGATCCGCGCTCGCCTTGATGATCGGCGCGAACTCGAGCGCCTGTCGCGCCTGGCCCGACTCGGTCATCGCCTTGACGATCTGGTTCACCGCGCGGGTGTTCGAAGGATCGAGCAGCACGAGACGGCGCGTCACCACGATCGACGAATCGGTCATGCCGGCCACCCCGTACGCGCGGGCCAGGCCCTCGAGAATGCTGGTGTTGTTGGGATAGGTCTTGGCACCGCGCTTCGCCCACTCGAGGTACTTCGCCGTATCCGGGCGCTGCGACGCTGCGAAGAGGATCTTCGCATAGTACAGCGTGTCAGCCTTCACCGAGTCGAGCGCGTACACCTGCTCCAGTGCCGCAATGGCACAGGGATAGTCCTCGGCGCCGAGACAGATGTTGCTGCGCAAGTCGTACAGCTCGGGATTGGCTGGGTCGATCTCCAGCCCCTTCTCCACGACCTGCATGGCCGCCTCGGGGCGGTTGTAGCGGTTGAACAACTTGTACGCCGTCTCGCGCAGGATCTGGTTCGTCGGCGCGACCGCCAGCATCTTCTGGTAGATCTCGACGGTGCGCGCCGAATCATTGCGCTCTTGGGTCAGGACGGCGAGCGCGCTCCACGCCACCAGCGACTGCGGGTCACCAATGACCGCGCTCTCGAGGTGCTGCGCCTCATCGGCCTTGTTGCCCGCCTCGCGCGCCAACTGCGCCAGACAGAGCTCGGCGAGGCCATGGTTCGGCACTGACTTGGTGGCCTTCTGGGCCGCTTCGGTTGCCTTCGACTTGTTGGTCGCCTGCAAGTCGATGCACGACTTGGCGTCCTGCATCGCCTTGACTGCAGGGACGAGCGCGTCGGCTGCCTTGTCGCCGAAATCACCCAGCGACTGGCCAGGCGTCTGCGCGAGATTCACCACGAAGCCGGCGTAGTTGTCGTTGGTCGGGGCAACCCGGGCGACGAGCATGTACTGGCCCGAGGGCTGCTTCGACAACGTGCTGGAAACACTCGTGAGCGCCGAGAGCTGGCTTGCGAGTACCCGGGCGGCGTTGATGGGCAGGATGGCATCGGACGGATAGCCATACTGGCCAAGCGCCTCGTTCATCTGCTCACGCGTGAGCACCGAGAAGTTGCTCCCCACGCCCTTCGTCATGCGCTCGCGCATCGACCGACCGATCGTCACGGACGAAAGCGAATCGGCGGTGTTCGCCGTCGGGTTCGCAACCAGCAGCTTCGGCGCGTTGGATACAACTCGGGTCGAGATCCGGGCACCTGGGCGAATCTGCCCGGTAACCGTCCCCGACGTCCCGATTGACATAGCAAGAACAAAAAGCGTTGCGCGATGGAACATCCGATTTCCTCCGTGAGGTTCGTCCTTCTTTAGGACGGGCGGGCAGCCAGTACCCGCACGCCGCCCATGGGCGAAGAGGGACTCGAACCCCCGACATCCTGCGTGTAAGGCAGGCGCTCTAACCAACTGAGCTATTCGCCCCGGTGGTTGCTTCAGGCTACGAGCGCCAGCGGAAAGAGGATGCAGTACCCGATCACCAGGAGCACTGCGGCCGCACTCGCCGCCCCGCTGACCAGGACTCCGTAACCCACCGCGATCGTCACCAACGACGCCGCGAGGAGGAGCAGATTGCGCCGGGCAAAGAGCGGCGCGGGCTTCGTGACTCGCTGATCTATTTGTGCCATAGCACTTGACGCTAGCGGTCCGTGTCGGAGTGGTCAAGCGGATCTCCTGCAAGAGTAATCAGATTGTCATCTTCGGCGGCCTCATCCGGGGGCTCCGGCCATCCCACATCAAGTGCTGCGCGCCGTGGCGCATCGTACCGTCGCCGCCAGGCCGCCCCGGCGCCCAGCCCTACCGCCACTACCACCCAAACGCCACCAGTCAGCAACCAGATCCCCCAGTTGTAGCGCCTTCTGATGCTCCGGTGCCAGATCTCGTCAAATCCGTCCGGCGTGTACCCCGTCGTCGCGAGCACTGCGGCGTCAAACGCTTCACCGGCCGAGAGTTGATTGAGGAGCGGTTGCAGTGTGCGCGTGGGGTTGCGTCGAGCCAGTTCGGCCACGGCGGAGGCCGCCAGAGCGTAAGCCGTCTCGGCGTCGCCGGCTCCACCGCCCCGCAGCGCAGCGTCGACGCCCCGGAGATCGGGAACCCGGCCTGCAACCACCGTGAGGTTGAGATGGAGCGCATCAAGGCGTCCGTATTCACCTGCAGCGAGCACGGCGTACCCTTCGTCAAACCACCGTGGAACCCGGCCCACCACGCGCCGGTGCAGGACGAAATGCGCCAGCTCATGCTGCAGCGTGCCACGCGGATCGCCGCCGTCGGCCCGGATCACGATCATTCGGGCATCGGGAAAGGTGAAACCTGCTCCCCAATCCGGTATCCGGCCCTGCGACGCCCGTGCAAAGGCCGCCCGGTCGGGAACAACCGCCAGCGTCAGCGGACCGACTTCGACTCTTCCGAGACCGAGCCACTCTCGAGGCGTGGAGGCGATGTCGGCGAGCGCCGAGCCAAGGGCGGCATGGCGGGGTTCCGCGAGCACGATCACGTCGCCCACTTCGATGCGCACCATCGCGTCGGGTGCCCGCGGCGTCTGCGCCGCCAGCACCGCCGCGATCACGATCAGGGACGAGATGGCCGTGGCGAAACTCCTTTCGCGGAGAGGTTCTCGAGCAATTCCGTGCACCGGATCGCGTGCGGGGAGTGTCGCGCCTGCGCCCCCGTGCGCCACGCCCGGCTGGCCCGCTCGGGATCACCGAGGTGCCAGTGGGCTTCACCGAGAACGGCCCAACCCTCGCCAAGGTTCGGCCCGAGAGCGAGCGCGCGCTCCGCGTGCGTAACCGCATCGGCAAATCGATCGCACCGGAGCAGCACAACAGCCATCCAGTAATGTCCGTATAGCGTCGCGCGGGGATCGCCGCCGGCGAGCGCGGTGTTCAGGTGCGCGAGGGCACCCGCATGATCGCCGACCTGCAGGCACGCCACGCCAAGTGCCACGGCGGCGAGCGTATTCGACCGGTCGCGTTGCATCACCGCGTGACATATATCCGTGGCTTCATCACCCCTCCCCTGCGCGACGAGTGCCCATGCCAGGAGTGCTGGCGCTGTTGCGCTGGTACCGTCCAGAGACATGGCGCGTCGAAACTGCGCCTCAGCCTCGGACCACTCCGCACTCGCGAGTCGCGACCAACCGCGTTCGATGTGGGTTGACGCGCCGATATGGTCGTGGCGTACCGACGCCGCTTCCGCAGACGGTATCTCCTTGAATCGGGCAATCAACTCGCGAATGCTCTCGCGGAACGCGGTGACTGCGGAAAGCTCCGCGTCTGCATCGCGGAATAGCGCGATGATCTCGGCCCTGAGTCGTGTCCGGGCCTCTCCCGCAGGCTCGGCATCGATCGCCGCGAGCAGGTCGGCGTGACGTACCTGCAATTGCTCAAGCGGGGTGTTCACGCTGCCGCGCCCGATCCGGCAAGGTTGGCCTTCGCCAGCGCATGATCGGGATTGATCCGCAAGGTTTCGCCCCAGTGCCGCTGCGCGCCTCCGATGTCGCCGCGTCGGCACGAGAGGTTGCCCAGCTTGAAGTAGAGATCGTCACCGAGCGTCGGTGCCAGCTTTGCCGCCCGTTCGTAGGCTTCCTCGGCTTCATCCCACCGCCCTGCTCGGTAGAGGAGGTCACCGAGGTTCTTCGATATCTGCGGAATCGTCGGGTCCTCGCCCAGGGCGTGCCGCAAGTGCGCCTCGGCCTCGCCCACATCGCCGACGGCCTCCAACAACACCGCCAGCGTGGTCCGCAGCACGGGATGATCCGGATATGCGGTGACACCCTCCCGCACCGTTCCCAGCGCATCGGGCCACGCGCCGGAGAGCGCCTGCGCCCACCCGCAGCCCCAGAACCATCGGGCGGGCGGGACGTCGTGTCCCACGAGGTCACGCGACCGCGCGAATCGTTCGAGGGCTCGCGTTGGGTCACTTCGTCGCAATGCGAGCAATCCCCATCCGGTCCATACCCGCGCATCATCGCGGTCCATCGCGATGGCGTCGCCGAGTGCGGCGTCCGCTTCGTCGAGCCGACCGAGCGCCTCAAGGCCGAGTGCGAGATTGTGCAGGACGGCCGCGTTCGCACCGCCGCGATCAGCCGCCGCGGTGAATGCATCGATCGCGTCGACCCAGCGCGCTTGCCTTAGCGCGATCAATCCCAGCCTGAACGGCGCGTCACCGCTCCCCGGCTCGAGTTCCGCCACCCTCCGAAATTCGCGTTCCGCCTCCGAGTACATCCCGGTCCGGTAGAAGGCCACGCCCAGGTTCCGATGCTCGTCGATGCGTGCGACACCCTGTCGCGGTATCGGTGTGGCGGCCGTTCCGACGCGGCGGATTCGACCGGCCGAGAGCAGCCCGTAGAGCGCTCGACACACCTCGAAGTCGGTCAGGCCCGTGCTGTCCATGACATCCCGCACGCTCGCCATGCCGTCGAGCAGCGGCAGGATCCGCCGCTCGATGTCGACCAGCGAGCTTTCGGTGTCCGCGGTTCGCACATCGCCCTCGCGAGCGTACACGATATCGAGCGAGGGGATCTTCTTTGCGATCACGCTCCACTCGTCAACCCGCCTCGCGCCCTCAAGCAGCAGACCCTCGGGATTGAGTCGAAGCGTGGCCTCCACGTCCTCGGGATTCACGCCTGCCTCGAACGAGAATGTGCCACTCGTCCAGGTGAAGAGGGTGTAGACGGTTTCCTCGACTTGGCGTTGCAGTTCCGCCCCGAGCTGGCGCGCCGAGATGAATCCCAGGCGGAGGAGCACGCTGCCGAACCGGTCGCCGGGCATCGCCGCGTGTGTGGCGATCGCCTCCTCAAGCTGGATGGGCGTGATGGTGCCCGCGGCGACCAGCCGCTCGCCGAGGCGGTCGAGGCGCGTGACCATCCCGGCGAACGCGATCCAACCCTCGTCAAACCAGATCGAGCCGAAGTTGCGTTCGCTAGCGACAGAGAGGCAGCCGGTGCGTCCCCCCAGGAAGAGGAGCTGCACCACATCAGGGAGCGAGGCTTCCTTGAGCGAACCCTTGATCGCCATCAGCGCCACTCCTCGATCATGCGCTCAGCGATGTCCGGCCATGTTTCCACCATCTTCTCGCGTGAGCGGATCGCCCCGCTCGCCGGCGCGAGCAAGCCGCTGCCGCGTCGCGGGGGCCGGTCGACGATGTCGCCCTCGATGATCGAGCGCACCGTGGCCAACGAGAGCGGCACATCGCGCGCAGCCGCTGCGGCAACGACCCGCTGCACCGTCTGCTGAAGTTCCCGGATCGACGACGCCGTGCGCGACGCGAGATACTCCACGAGATCGACATCATCCGCACCCTCGCCAATCAGTCGCGCCACCTCCCGAAGCTTGGCCGCACGATCGGGCGCGCCGAGCTCAAGCACGACGCCGCCGGCGAGACGAGTGGCGAGACGAGGCTCGAACCCGACGAGCAGGCCCGGCTTGACCAGCGATGAGAAACCGAGTTGACGCCCCGATTCAAGCAGGAGGTTGTACACCAGATAGAGTTCTTCCTGGCTGCGGTCCTTGCCAGCGAGTCCGTGCACATCGTCGATCAGCAACGCGTCGACGCGCCGCAGGCGATGCCGCCACCGGTCGACCGTACCGTCGCTGATCGATGCAACCAGGCCGTCGACGAACTGCGCCGCA
>JBKJMX010000178.1:0-10852 GCA_046596135.1 Gemmatimonadales bacterium | reverse complement strand
CCCCGGGCAACGGCTCGCCGTCGGTATCGCGGACCGGGACCATGAAAGCGTGCACGCCGTGAGACGCCCCGCCGGTGATGAGTTGTGCGAACACCGTGGCCATCCGGCCGTGCAGTGCCGCGTTGCCGATCCATTCCTTGTGGGCGCCACCGTGCGGCGTGTCAATCACGAACTCTTCGGTGGTGGCGTCGTACGTCGCGGTGGTCTCGAGGTCGCGCACGTTGGAGCCGCTGCCCAGCTCGCTCATGGCGAACATGCCGAGCATCTCACCGCGCGAAATCGCGGGGAGGAACGTTTCGTGATGCCAGGCGGTGCCGAGTAACTGCACGGAGCCCTGGAAGAGGCCGAACTGGACGCCGAATTTGATGGTGAGGGAGAGGTCGTGATACGCCAGCGTCTCGAACGCTGCCACGAACGCGCGGGCGTCACCCTGCCCCCCTTGCGCCTCGGGCACAGACAGCGCGCCCAGACCGGTGGCAGCGAGTTTCTGCGTCCAGACAAGGACGCGTTCGCGATGCTGCGCGGTCGACTCGCCGTAGTGATGGGCGAAGTCGGGGGTAGCCAGGAAGGCCCGCACCGTGTCGCGGATCGCGCGCTCGTCGCCGTCGAGTAGCGCCTGGAGGCCGGCAACATCAACCGTAGGTGACGGGCGAATGGGCGCTGGCGAGGAGGCGGCGTCGGTGCCGGCTGGTCGGGCTTGAGGGACGGTCATTCAGGAAGGTGGGGCCACGTGGCGGGGGGAGCAAGCAGGGCGGGCTGAGACTCTGTCGGCATCCCATGTGACCCCACTCCGCTCGCCTGCGTCTTCAATACAACGGAGGAGTCCATGATGCGGAAGCTGATCGTGATCGGCGCCCTGATGCTGGGCGCTGCGTGTGCAGGCAATTCCACTGGGGTCGACGGTGGAGTCCTGGCGAAGGGCACGTGGGGCGGAAACGACGCCGGCGTCATCATCACCGACTCGGTCACCCACGTCCACATCGGCTGCACCTATGGTGACTTCCCCGCAAACGTGCCCGTTGATGATCAGGGAAGGTTCCGGGTCGCAGGGAGTTATTTGCTCCGCGCCTACCCTGTCGCGATCGGGCCGGAGCTGCCGGCCGAGTTTGCAGGAAAGATCGACGGAAGCTCGATGACATACACGGTGGTGGTGAACGACACCGTGGAGAACAAGACGGTCACGCTGGGGCCAGCGACGGTGACGCTGGGGAAGGAGCCGCGAATGGGTCCGTGTCCGATCTGCCACACGCCCGGCGAACGGAACGCCAAGCTGAAAGTGGTGGCACCGCAGTAGGCGTCACGAAGCAGCGTGCGTAGAAGCGCGGGCGCCAGGAGGCAGCAGCGGATGACTCTGCGCCCCGTGCCCGCTACACTCCCCCATGTCCACGATCGTCATCATCGGCGCTGGCGCCGCCGGCCTCATGGCAGCCATTCACGCAGCAGGCCCCGGGCGCCGCGTCATGCTGCTGGAGCGAACCGCCGATGGTGGCCGCAAGATCCTGATCTCGGGCGGCGGGCGGTGCAACGTCCTGCCGTCGGAACTCGATCCCGCTCGGTATGTCACCGCCTCGTCCCCCAACACGATGCGCAACCTGCTGCGAAGCTGGCCGCTGGCCCAGCAACGCGAGTTCTTCGAGGACACACTCCGCCTGCCGCTCGTACTCGAACCCGAAACCGGCAAGCTCTTCCCTGTCGCGAATCGGTCGCGGGTGGTGCGCGACGCGCTGGTGAATGCTGCCGTTCGTGCCGGCGTGGAGTGGATTCCCAACACAACGGTGACCGGGCTCAAGCCGCACGGTCGCAAGTGGAAGGTGCAGCGCGACGGCGCACCGATCGACGCCGACGCCGTGATCCTCGCCACCGGCGGGCTCTCGGTGCCGCAAACCGGCTCCGACGGTTTCGGTCTCCGTATCCTGTTTGAGCTCGGCCACACCATCCATCCCACGTATCCCGCGCTGACCCCGCTCACCATCACACCGCCGGTGTTCTCCGACCTCGCCGGTGTGTCGTTGACTGTAACGATCCGCGCGGCGAGCACCACCGAGACCCGCGAAGCAACGGGTGGATTCCTCTTCACGCACCGCGGGTACAGCGGACCGTCTGCCCTCGACGTGTCGCACGTCGCCGTACGCGGAGCACTCGTGGGCGAGCAAGCTCAACTCACCGTGTCCTGGACACCCCATGATGCCGACGCATGGACCGCGCTTCTGGCGTCGTCGGCGCAACAGGCCTCCACTGCGGTGCGCCGTGAACTCCCCACGCGCCTAGCCGACCGATTGCTCACCGAAGCGGGCGTGGCGCACGACACCACCCTCGCTTCACTCACGCGTACCGATCGCATCGCATTGATCGACGCACTCACCCGATTTCCGCTGCCGTGGTCCGGCGACGAGGGATACCGCAAGGCGGAAGTGACCGGCGGCGGACTGGCGCTCTCGGAGGTGTCCGCCAAGTCACTCGAGAGCCGGATGCACCCCGGCCTCTTCCTCTGTGGCGAGCTCCTGGATGCGTTCGGGCCGATCGGCGGCTACAATTTCGCTTGGGCCTGGAGCACCGGTCGTCTGGCCGGTCGCGGTGCCGCACAATACGCGACCGCTCCTGATACCTGAATCCCCACCGGACAGCCCATGACTGCTCGTCGCGTATTCGCCCTCCTGATCCTCCTCGCCTCGCCGCTTTCAGCTCAGCAGCGTCTCACCACACCCGAACAGGCCCTCGGTTTCGCGATCGGCGCGGACTATCGACTGGCGACGTACACACAACTGCATCGCTGGTGGGAGAAACTCGCGACCGAGTCGCCCCGGATGGTGCTCGACACCATCGGGACCACCGCCGAGGGTCGCCCGCAGGTGATGGCGATCATCTCGTCGCCCGCAAATCTGGCGCGCCGCGAGGAGTTCCGTCGCGCCAGTGAGCAGTTGGCACGTGGCCGGATCGATGAGGCGACGGCGCGCCAGACCGCGATGCACAGCAAGGCGATCATCTGGATCGATGGCGGACTCCACGCGACCGAAGTGCTCGGTGCCCACCAGCTGATGGAAACAGTGTGGCAGTTCGTGTCGCAGGACGACCCAGAGACGCGCCGGATTCTCGATGACGTGATCATTCTCGCCGTTCACGCCAATCCTGACGGTCAGGAACTGGTGTCAGGGTGGTACATGCAGGAGGCCGACTCGAGCCGGCGAAGCTATGGCGGGATCCCCCGCCTCTACCAGAAGTACATTGGACACGACAACAACCGGGATTTCTACCGCAACGCACAGGTCGAATCACAGAACATCAGCCGCACGATGTATCGCGAGTGGTACCCGCAGATCATGTACAACCACCACCAGACCGGGCCGACCGGTACGATCATGTTCGCCCCACCCTTCCGCGATCCATTCAACTACGTCTACGACCCGATGATCCCCACCGGGCTCGATTTTGTCGGCGCCGCGATGCACCGCCGGTTTACCGCCGAGGGCAAGGGTGGCACCGTATCGCGGGATGCGGCCAATTACTCGACGTGGTGGAACGGCGGACTTCGCACCACCGCGTATTTCCACAACATCATCGGCCTGCTCACCGAAACGATCGGTTCCCCGACGCCGATGCAGGTGCCGCTGCGGTATGATCGCCAGCTGCCTGCCGGTGGCCAGGCGCTGCCGGTTGCGTGGGGCACATGGCACTTCCGCCAGTCGATCGACTATTCGATGACCGCCAACCGCGCGGTGCTCGACCTTGCGAGCCGATACCGTGAGGACCTCCTCTTCAACATCTGGCGGATGGGCCGCAACTCGATCGAGCGCGGCACAACTGACACCTGGACGCACACCCCGGGACTGATTGCAGCTGCCTCCACTGCCGCACAGGCGGCGAACCCGCCCGGCACGCAGGGGACGCAGGCCGCTCAGGCCGCTCAGCGCGCCGGTGAAGCGGTGCTGCGTGACCCGGCGCGCCGTGACCCGCGCGCATATGTGATTCCCGCCGGGCAGGCGGAGATGGGTGCGGTGGTGGATTTCCTGCAGGCGCTGTCGACCAGCGGAATCGAGATCCACAAGGCGAGTTCGGCGTTCACCGCAAACGGAAGGCGTTACCCGGCCGGGTCGTTCGTGGTGCGCACCGACCAGGCGTTCCGCCCCCATGTGCTCGATATGTTCGAGCCGCAGGACCACCCGACCGACTTGCAGTATCCGGGCGGCCCGCCGAAGGCGCCGTATGACAACGCAGGGTGGACCCTCGCCTACCAGATGGGTTTCGTGTTCGACCGCGTGCTTGACGCATTCGACGCACCACTCGCACTCGTCACCACTGAACGCATAGTGCCGGACCCCGCGCCGTTCAATGCTGGCGCTTCTGCGTGGCGGATTTCTCCCACCGCGACCGACGTGTTCCTTGCAGTCAACCAACTCATCGCAGCCCGTCAGCGCGTGGAGCGGACGAGCAGCGGCGATTTCGTTGTTCCCACATCATCAACCAGCCGCGAGATCCTGTCGAAGCTGGCCCGCGAACGTGCCCTGCCCACCGCGTCGGCAGGGAGGGTGCGCGGCACCACCGTCAAGCCACTGCGCGTGGCGCTGTGGGATCGCTACGGCGGGTCAATGGAATCCGGATGGACCCGCTGGTTGCTGGAGCAGTATCAGATGCCGTTCGAAGTCGTGTACCCGATGCGCCTCGACCAGGGCTCGCTGAACCGTGACTTCGATGTGCTGATCTTCGTTGACGGCGCGATCCCCGCTGCCGACCCGCGGCAGGGCGCTGGTGGTGGCGGCCAAGACCCCGCGTCGGTGCCTGCGGAGTACCGCGACTGGGTCGGACAGGTGTCGGTCGCAAACACGATTCCCGAACTGCGGCGCTTCGTCGAGGCCGGCGGGCGGATCATCGCGATCGGCTCATCCGCGTCGGCGCTCGCAAAGCACCTCGACCTCCCGCTGGAGAACCATCTCGTCGAGCGCCAGGCCGACGGCGCGCTGCGGCCGCTGCCGCGCGATCGCTACTACGTCCCCGGCTCGATCCTGCAGGTCGCAGTCGACTCCACCCGCCCGGCTGCGGCGGGCGCGCACCCGACCGCGATGGTGATGTTCGACAACTCACCGGTGTTCCGGCTCGCACCTGATGCGATTGCCCACGGCGTCACTCCGCTCGCATGGTTCACTTCGGCCACACCACTCAGGTCCGGATGGGCGCACGGTCAGGCGTACCTGGAAGGGGGCGTCACCATGGCGTCAGCACGCGTCGGCCGGGGGATGGTGTATCTCTACGGGCCGGAAGTGCTGTTCCGCGCGCAGCCGACCGGCACGTATCGCTTCGTGTTCAACGTGCTGTACGGGGATTAGCCCGCGCAAACGAACTGCTCAGTTCGCAAAGGTCAGGTCCATTCGCACCACGATGTCGGGCTGCATCTTGAGCAGCCCGAATGCCTTGCTCAACCCGCCGATGTCGTGATCGGGGAGTGACATCGGCGTGCTGCCGCGAAATCGCACAGCGGATACCGACAACCATGCCCAGCCGCGCACCGCCGTGTTGCGGGTCACGCCGTGGATCGCGAAACGCCCCCGCAGTGTCACGGGGATCGAATCCCCTGACGCGGTCCCCGCGCCGATGGCGTCGAGTTCGAACCGGATCACCGGAAACCGCTCCACCCCGAGCGACGAGCGCATGTCGCGGTCGCGCTTGCCGTTCCCCGTGCGCAGCGATGCGGCGGGAAACTCGACCCATCCGCGCACTCCTGCAATCGCGCCGGCTCCAACGATGCGTCCGCTCACGATCTCGCTCGTCCCGGTGAAATCGCCAAGCGTTGCCTTCGCGTCGAACGCCACGTTGCCGTGCACCGTGCCGTACGATGGAATTGCCTGCGAACCGACCGGGTCGGATATCATCGTCAGGGCAAGGCCGACCGCGAGCCACCTCGTCATTGGTAGCGGATTACCAGCCGCGCCGTGATCGCGTCACCGACCGTTGCATACCCTTCTGCCGTGGCGCGCAGCGGACCGAACGCAGTGCTCACCCCCGCGAACAGCGCCACCCGATCGAGATCGACCGCAATGAACCGACGATCGGTGTCGCCTACTGCATTGGTGAAGTTCACCCTGAAGCGCGGGCGCAACCGGGTGTAGCCGATGCCGACGTGCGGGCGCACTCGGCCGCGAACGCCGAGCACTGCCTCCACGCCGTGGACGCCCGGCTGCCACCGATCATCCGACCGAGTTCCGCCAAAGCACTCACTGGTGATGTCGAGGAGCGCCTCGTCGTCACACGTGACCGGCGCCGTGAGCGAACCGAGCACCGCGTGAGCACGCACGCCGAGGGTGAGATCACTGGTGAGCGCGAAGGGACGTGCGACCGCGAGGCTCACGAGATTCGACTTCACGCCGTTCACCCGAATCGGCGGCGTCCACCCAGCCTCCAAGAGGAAGCCGCTCACTGCGACTGACACGCGAGGCCGAACGAGCACCGAAATCGGGGAAGTGTTCTCGGGGCCCTTCCCCGATCGACAGGTGGTCGGCGTCGCGGTTTCGCGGTCGACGCCCGGGAGCGACGCCACCTCGATGCCCAGCGCCCATCCCTTCGGATTCGGCGCCGGCGAGCGCGCCCCGGTGAACGCAACCGGTACCGAGAGAATTGCAAACGTTTTCGCCTCGTTGGACGTTCGTGATGGATGGCATTCGCCCTGCGCAGCCAGGGCGCTCGGCAGCATGAGCGCCGCCAGCAGTGCTCCCCGACCGCTCATTCTCATTGCACCACCACCACGCCGCGCATCCCGGTGTTGGCCGTCCCGTGAAAGCTGCAGAAGTACCGGTAGGTACCGGTTGTCGTGAACGTGAACTGGTAGGTCTTGGGCGGCGAGAAGCCGCCGATGCCAGGAAACGATGGAGTACCGGTCGACACCACATCGTGCAGGTCGTCGTCCCAGATCCAGCGCACCGCCGTCCCGGCCGCAATCACCACGTTCGCGGGCTGGTAGCGGAAGCCGTTGATCGATGTCAGGTGGACATCAACCGGGCTGCCCGTCTGCCCGGCGGTCGCGGTCGCAGAGAATGCCAACGGATTGGCCCCCGTCACCGTGGCCGTGCCCATCTGGGTTCCAAGGGGGATGCCCAGCGTCCAGTACACCGTGGTCGACCCATCCGTCGCGGTCTGCGTGACCGTTTGGTCGAAGAAGCCGTGGAGCGAACCCGTGGACCATGTCACGGCTTGACCTGAAACCGGTACTCCGTCGCGGGTGACCACGACGCGCATCCGCGTGTCCAGGCGTGAGCCGAGCGGGGCGGTCTGTCCCGCACCAGCCGTGAGGACCAAGGCGGGCGGAGAAGCAGGCGGGGGTGGCGGAGGCGGCGGAGGCGGCGGGGGTGGCGGCGGTCCCGGGGGTGGCGGGGGTGGCGGTGCGTTGGTGCCGTCGCTTCCGCCTCCACAACCCGCGGCCACGAGGGCAAGAATGAGCACGAACCACGGGACGCGTCGCATCGGAAACTCCATTGAGTTGGGGGCGTTCGCCCCCGGGATCAGGGCACCATCGCCCGCTTCTTCATGAACCGGTCGAGCCAGTCGGTCATCTCGGCCACGGTCTGGCCCACCGACTCGCGCGCCGAGTAACCGTGGGCCTCACCAGGGAGCATGACCAGGCGGGTGGTGCCTCCACTGCCCTGTACGGCGGCATACATCCTTTCGGATTGCACCGGGAACGTGCCCTGGTTGTTGTCGTCGGCGCCGTGAATGAAAAGGATCGGATCCTTGATGCTGTTGGCGTAGTTGAACGGCGACATCTTGAGGTACGTGTCCTGTGCCTCCCAGTAGGTGCGCTGCTCGCTCTGGAAACCGAACGGCGTGAGCGTCCGGTTGTAGGCGCCGCTGCGGGCGATGCCCGCCTTGAAGAGGCGGGTATGCGCAAGAAGATTGGCTGTCGTGAATGCCCCATACGAGTGGCCGCCCACCGCAATGCGCTCGCGGTCCGCCACGCCCATCGCCACCAGCGTGTCGATCGCGGCCTTCGCCGAGAGCTCCAGTTGCTCGACGTAGGTGTCGTTCGACTCGCGCCCATTCTCTGCAACGATCGGGAAGGTCGGGTTATCGAAGATCCCATACCCCTGCGTCAGCAGGAAGAGGTGCGATGCGCCACTGGGGCGCGTGAACGTGTACGGCGATCCAGTCACCTGCGACGCAGCTTCCGCGGTGGCAAACTCGGCGGGGTAAACCCAGAACAGGAACGGCAGCGGACCCTGCTTCACCGGATCGTAGTCTGCTGGGAGATAAAGCTTCCCAGAGAGCGTGACGCCGTCAGCCCTGGTGTACGTGATCATCCGTGAGGTGACGCCGGCAAACTCGGGGGCCGGATCGCGGGCATCGGTGAGCTGCACCGGGGCGCGGCGGCGGATCACATCTCGCTGGAAGTAATTCGAGGGCTCACTCGCCGACTGGCGCGACGTGAGGAAGACGCCGGCATCGGCGTCGAGCGCAGCCACCACCGATTCGTAGTTCGGCGCCTGCGAACGGAAGAGGCGGGTGGCCTTGAGCGTGGCGAGGTCAAGTCGGTCGAGGAAGGGCCGGTTGCCTTCGGGGCTCGCACCGGTTCCAGTGAGCCACAACGACTTGCCGTCGCGCGAGAACTGCAGCAGCGATCGTCCGTCGGGCGTCTGCATCATCATCGGTGAGCCGGGGTTGCCGTACTGATCCTCGCTCGACCGGTCCCAGAGGAGACGCGGCGATCCACCTGAATTGGACGGATCGACGATCCAGGTGCGCACCCGCCGGTCGCGCGGCCACGATTCGGTTACGAGTGCGAAGTTGGCGCGCCCCCAGGTGATCCCACCAGCGCGCCACTCGGTCTCGAGAAAGGTCTTCGGCTGTGCCGTGAACGGTGCGTCGAGCGTGAGGATCCGGTCGCGTCGGGCGGCCTCCTTGCGCGGGTCACCGCCATCGAGCGCCTCGGTCCAGATGAGCGTGGCGGGCACATCGCTGCGCCAGCGGTATCCGCGCGGCCCGGGAAGCACGGCGCCGCGAACATTGGGTGCCGTCTCGATCGTGGAACGATCAAGCAGCACCCGCGCCACCGATCCATCGGGCCGCCAGACCTCGGTGCGCGACGGGAAGCGTGACCACGGATGGAGGTAGGAATACGGGCGCTTGATGGTCTCGACGATGAACCACTGTCCGTCTGGTGACGGGTTCACGCTGGTCACCATGCCTGCCTTTCCGAACGGCGTCATCGTGCCGTCGATTCCCACATCCATGTACTGCGTGACGAAGTAATGATCGAACAGCGCCTCGTCCTGCGCGTCCCGCAGCAGGTCCTGATAGGTCGGAGCGGGCGACGCGCGACCGTCCGATTCCTGAGTTATCGGCGCGGCCGGCGTGTTGGAGCGAACGGGCGCGGGGCCACGACCCGCCGGGATGGTGGCGCAGAGCAGGTGCGTGCCACTGTCCAGCCAGTCACAACTGCCGCCATGCGCGCCGTTGAGCATCGGGGCCACCAACTGCCGCACCTTCCCCATTGTGTCGGCGACAAACAACGCGATGCCGTTGTCGAGCGTCTGCGTGAAGACAAAGTGACGTCCATCGGGCGCCCACTGCGGCCCGCCGAGTCGGCCACCTTCGGGCGCCGCAACGGCAACCTGCTTCCGATCCGAGACCCGCTGCAGCGTCATGCCGACGTATCCCGACGCGCCAGCCGGCCCGTTCGTCGCGGGATTCAGCCGCGTCCCCGCAAGCTTGAGATGCGGCTCCGCGATCTCGGCGATCGTGGGCATGCCTCGCCGTTCGAGCACCACGAACCAGTTCCGACGCGGTGAAAGCGCGAGCACCGGTGTCGGGCGTGCATCGAGCATGCGCGCGATGGTGGCAGGCGCGTCACGGTAGCTGGCAGGCGTTCCCTGTGCCGGCAACAGCACGACGGGGACGCCGAGGACACAAGCGAACGCGAGTGTGCGGATCTTGAGCATGAATAATGGTCCGGGAAGGCGGTAAGTTCTCCGCAGGTATCCTAGCAAGCCGCACCGCCGCCGCAAGCACCCGACACCACCGGAGCACGCCCCCATGTCCCGACTCAACGCCGCCATCACCTGGCTCGGCCACAGTGCGTTTCACATCGCGGCGGACGGCGAACGCCCCGGGATCCTGATCGACCCGTGGCTCGACAACCCGAGCGCGCCCGTTAACGCACGCGAGATCGCGGCGGATGCGCGCCTGATCCTGCTCACCCATGCACACTCGGATCACACCGACGGCGTAGCCGAGCTGCTCCGCGACACCGGTGCCACACTGATGTCATCATTCGAGGTGACATCTGAATTCGAGGCTGACGGCATACCGGCGTCGCAGCTCGTCGGGTTCAACAAGGGTGGTCGTGCCGAGGTACAGGGCGTCGGGGTGACGCTGACGCAGGCGTTCCATTCATCGTCGCTCCTTGGGCCGGACGGACGGGCCCGATCGATCGGCGATCCGTGCGGCCTGGTGATCGAGCTGCCCGGCGGGCCCGTGATCTACAACACCGGCGACACCTGTGTCTTCGGCGACATGGCGCTCATCGCAGAACTCTATCGGCCGCAGATCATGATGGTGGCGATCGGCGACTTCTACACGATGGGCCCACGGCAGGCCGCGAAGGCCTGCGAGCTGGTGCAACCGGACTGGATCATCCCGCAGCACTACGGGACGTTCCCGGCGCTCACTGGCACCCCCGACGAGCTCCGACGCCGCCTCCCCGCCGCACTCCGGGATCGGGTACTCTCGCCCGTCCCCGGCGAAACCATCCCGTAGGCGCTGCGGGGTTATCGTTCCGCCATGGCAGCCATCTCCATTCTCGGTGTCCCCCTCGACCTCGGTGCAGCGCGCCGAGGCGTCGAGATGGGCCCGTCAGCCGTCCGCCTCGCGCAAC
>JBKJMX010000112.1:0-6798 GCA_046596135.1 Gemmatimonadales bacterium | reverse complement strand
CGGGGACGATGATACCGATGGCGTCGAGATTCCTGTCGCGGTGGCGTCGGCCGAGCGGTCGAGCGCAGATCGTGAGCGTGCGCCGCGCGCCTCGAAGTCACGGGGGCGGACCACCGGGATGACGCGGATCTATGTCGGCGCTGGGCGAAAGCAGAACCTCCGACCCACCGACCTCGTCGGGGCGATCACCAACGAGGCGCGGGTTGATGCCCGCTCGATCGGCACTATAGAGATCTCCGAGCGATTCTCGCTGGTCGAGGTCCCGGACGATCTGGTTGACGGAGTGATCCGCGCGCTTCGGGCCGGCACCATCAAGGGGAAGAAGCTGACGGTGCGCCGGGACATGTCCACAAGTCGCTGATGTTCCCGCCGTCGCGGAACCCGCTGTAGATTTGATGATGTTCTACATCCTGTTCGCCCTCTGGTCGGTGGCAGCGGCGGCGCCCGACACGGCGGCCGTCGCCGCCGCGCTGCGCGCGTCGATCGATGCGCCACAGCTGGTGGGTGCTCGCTGGGCCGACTTTGGCGACATGCGGGATGGTGTGCGCGCGGCGTACGAGGCACGGGGGTGGACGCCGCTATGGCTCAACGGCCAGAAGCTCACCCCGGCCGCGGAGGCGGTGCTCTATGAGCTCAAGACGGCGCGCTACCGGGGGCTAGACCCTGCCGATTACGACGCCGAGCGGATCCGCGCGTTTTCCGACTCAATGCGGACGTTGGGCGACGCCGGGATCGCGCGGGCCGACGCGTGGCTGTCGGTCGCGGTGGCGCGCTATGCGATGGCGCTCGATCGCGGCCGGATCGACCCGCGCACGCTGCACCCCTCGTTGCGCCTTTCGCGCGAACCGTTCGATGCCCCGAAGATCCTCGCCGACGTCGCAACGGCTCGCCAGCCCGCGCAGGTTTTCCGCGCACTGGAGCCCTCGTTCTACCAGTATCGCCGGTTGCAGTCGGTGTTGGTGACCTATCGAATCCTGGCGCAGGATTCTGCTCGCCTGGTGCTCCCGGAGCTGCCTGATCGGTTGCGGCCTGGGATGACATATCGCGGGACGCCACAGCTCCGGCGCCTCCTGACACTGGTGGGTGACTTGCGCGATCGCACCCAGATCGAGCGAGCGGTCGAAGGCGACACGATCTATGACGACGCCTTGGTGCGCGCGGTGCGCTCCTTTCAGCGCCGCCACGGCTTCAGCCCCGACGGCGTGATCGGCGATTCCACCAAATCCCGTTTTGCCCGCACATTTGGAGACAGGGTTCGGCAGATCGAGTTGTCATTGGAGCGCTGGCGCTGGCTGCCGCGATCCTTTGATGCGCCGCCGCTGATCGTGAACATTCCGGCGTTCCGACTCGACGCGATGCAGGGGAAGGAGGACCTCGAGTCGGAGACGCTCTCGATGGACGTGGTGGTGGGCACCGCGGTCAAGAACGACACGCCTCTCCTGGCCGTCGAGATGGTGGCGCTGCAGTTCCAGCCGCAGTGGAATGTCCCGCTGTCGATCATGCGCAACGAGATCCGGCCGAAGGCGCTGAAGGACTCGACCTATCTCGAGCGCGAGAACTATGAACTGTTGCGGGGAAACGTGGTGGTTCCGATCACCGATTCGACCATCCGCGAAATCGGTTCGGGGGTGCGGGTGCGCCAGAAAGCGGGCCCGACCAACGCCCTTGGCCGGGTGAAGTTCATCATGCCGAATCCCGAGGACATCTACCTCCACGACACCCCTTCGAAGGGGCACTTCTCGCGGGTGCGACGCGATTTCTCGCACGGCTGCATCAGGGTGTCGGACCCGGCAGCGCTGGCAGCGTTCCTGTTGCGGAACCACGCCGCGTGGAGCCGCGAGCGCGTCGACTCGGTGATGCGCGGCGACAGCACGATCTGGGTTTCGCTGCCGAAAAAGATTCCCGTCTTCCTCGTGTACCAGAGTGCGGAAGTGCGCGAATCGGGTGAGACCTACTTCCACCGCGACCTCTACGGTCACGACCGTTCGCTCGACCGCGCCCTGCTGAAGGGCTACCCGTACCACCGTCCAGCACCGCGGAGCTGAGCGGGCCTCACTGCTTCTTCCAGCCGCCGTATCCCGCCGTCATGTCGATCACGTCGGTGAATCCCATCCGTTCCAGCACCGATGCCCCGATCGCACTGCGCGTCCCGCCCTGGCAATGCACCGCGAGCGGTGTGGAGCGATCGAGGTCAGCCACCGACGATTCGAGCGTGCCGAGTGGGTGATGCTCCGCACCGGGAATGTGCCCGGCAGCAAATTCGTTGGCTTCGCGGATGTCGAGCACTTGCCGTCCTTCGGCCTGCATCTCTGTGGCGTTGTTGATGTCGCCGGGGTGCGCAGTCCGCACCGTCGGACCGGTGACCACCGACGGCGGGGCATACCCGATCACGTTGTCGATCCCGATCGAGGCCAGCGCATCGCGTGCCTGCGTCGCGGCATCTGCGTCGGCGGCGATGAGGAACAGCGTGGCATCGCCGGGAACCAGCCACCCGGCCCAGGTGGTGAACGCCTTGATCAACGGGATGCCGAGCGTTCCCTCGAGGTGGCTGGCGGCCTGGTCCGCCTTCGGCCGCACATCGAGGACAACGCTACCGTCTCGGAGGCCGCGCACCACGCCATCATGATCGACTTCCGGCAGCGCGGGGCGTGCGCCGAGCACAGGTGGTCCATCGCGGTTCACCTGCTTCATCCGCGCGAAGTATGACGGCGGAGTCGGCTGGCCATCGAGCACCGTGGTCACGAACGCCGGTTCGATGTTGACGCCGAACGCCCAGTTGGTGCGCCGCTCGTAGCCGAGCGTGCTGGTGGGCATTGCACCGAGTGCCTTGCCGCAGGCGGAGCCCGCACCGTGGCCAGGCCAGATCTGGAGATGATCCGGCAGCGACGCGAGCCGCTTGAGCGAATGAAAGAGCTGCACGGCCGATGCTTCCTTGGTGCCTGCCACCTTTGCGGCCCGTTCGAGGAGGTCGGGCCGACCGACATCGCCCACGAACACGAAATCTCCGCTTACCATCGCAACCGGCTCAGCACTCCGTGCCACGTCGGTCACGATGAACGCGAGGTGTTCGGGGGTGTGACCGGGGGTATGCCACACATCGAGGCGCACCCCACCCATGACGATCACGTCACGATCGTGCAGCAGCTCCGCGCCATCGCCCGCAGCGTAGGGGTACTGCCAGTCGGGGCCGCCCTCGCCCGAGAGCAGCAGCTTGGCGCCGGTCGCGTGCGCGAGTTCCCGGGCGCCGCTCACGAAGTCGGCATGAATGTGGGTCTCGGTCACCCGCGTGATTCGCAGCCCCTCTGCGCGGGCGGCGTCGACGTATTGCTGGATGGCGCGGGCGGGATCGATCACGATCGCCTCGCCGGTGCGCTGGCAGCCGATCATGTAGCTCGCCTGGGCGAGACGGTCGTCGTAGAAGCGGCGAATGAACATCACGTACTCCCTGATCGGGCTATCAGTGTTTCAGGTCTTGCCAGAGCATGAATGTTCCGACAAGCACGAGCAGTATCGCAAAGGCGCGGCTCAAGGTGGCGGCCTTGATGCGTGGCGCGAGCATCGTGCCGACAAGCATGCCCACAAGCGCCGCCGCCGTGACAACCGCCGTGAGCATCGGGTCGAGCTCGACCCTTCCAATGTATCCCGCGCCGGCGGCTGCGGTATTGAGCGCGATCACCGCCAGCGACGTCGCCGTGGCCTCGGCCATTGCGATTCCCATGAAGCCGGTGAGCGCTGGAACGATCAGGAACCCGCCCCCCACCCCGACCAGCCCGGTGAGGGTTCCCACAACAATCGCGGCGGGGATGACCACAACTGGCCGTGGTGCAGCGACTGGCGCATTGGGCACGCTCGCCGGGCCGCGACGGGACCGGAGCCACATCGCCGTTGCTGCAGCCAGCATCGTGACGGCGAGGAGAATTGTGCGAGGTTGATCGCCCACGCCGGTACCGAGCCGCGCAGCAGCGAATGCAGCGGTCATTGCGAACACCGCAAAAAGCGCGGCTGTCCGCAGCCGGAGGTGTCCCTGGCGCCACCGAGCAAAGGCTCCCACTGCCGCCGCGATCCCGACGACGGGCAGCGACATCGGCACCGCCATCGTGATCGGCATCACGAAGAGGTGCACCAAAACCGGCACTGCGAGGATCGATCCACCGCCTCCCAGCAATCCAAGTGAAAGTCCCACGCCGACGAACGCAATCACGCCCCAGATGCTCATCAATCGTCCTCCCCCAGCGCCTGTTCGATCAGCCAGGCCAGGCGCACGCTGGCGCGCAGCAACTGATCCTCGATCACCGGGGCCGCGGAGATCCGATAGGCAACGTCGAGGATCAACGTCGGGGCGAGGAGACCATAGACCACGTCACGCGCCCGGTCGTGCGACTCCATCGCCCATTCGGAGATCGTGCCAGCGCGGATCTGCCGCAGGTCGCCCCGTCGCTCGATGCGGTGCGCCAAGATGTTCACGAGTTCCTCTTCGCGCCGCTGCATCACGTTGAGCAGTCCGGAGTCCCACGCCGCATGGAGGTTGGTCTGGCGACCGTCGAGGTCGACACGGATGTCGTTGCCGCCCCGGTCCCCGCGATCGCCGGCATGGAGTGGTGCGTGCAGGTCGCCGACCAGGTGGACGACCCACCGGAGCGCCTCGGCTCGGTCCGCCCGGCTGGCCGAGTGATCGGCGAGGATCTTCTCTTGGGTTTCCAGCGTACCGATTACGCATCCTGCCTTCGGACAGAAGTCAGGACGATACCGTGACTCCCAGATGGGGATGTTCACGTAGTGCCATGGCCCGGTGGCAGGCCGCTGTTCCCGCACCTGATCGGCCCACGTACTCACCTGGGCCAGGGATTGGCCGGAAAGGAGTCGGCGGGCAGCACGGCGAGCGTGTCCACTGAGTTGGAGCTCGGCGGTCCGGGCAATCGTCCGGTGGCCCAGTTCTCCCCACCGCGCCGTGCTGGGGCTGGCGTCGGAGGATGGAGCGGCGGCGAAGGCCATGGTGAGTACCAATGTGGCGAGCAGGGTCACGAGTCCGTTCCGGTTGGGGCATATGCCGGGGGCACCAGCAGATTGTAAGGGGTCGGGTCGTGCAATGTGGGATGCGTGACGCAGGCCTGAATACTTTCGAACAAGGGGACGTCGTGCGGCATATCGCAATTGCAGTGCTCATGGCAGCGACCGCCGGTCCGCTGGCTGCCCAGCAACAGGATGGCAACCGGCTCACCAATGAGGGAGTGGTCCGGGCTGCGTCGGCCGTCGACTCGGTGTTCCTGGAGCGCACCCACCTGGTTGACACGGTGAACATCGGCGATTTCGCGGCCTACCTGCTCGCCCGGCTCGGCGTTCCGCCATTCGAGGATTCGTTGGCGTTCCGGGTGTCATCCGACTCGTCGCGGGTCAGGATCAGCGGGCGACTGATGGACTTCCCCCCCGAGACCCGCGCCGAGCTCGGCGGGGTGTTCTCGTTCATCGATTCGACGGCACCGCTCGTCGCTGAGATCTCGATGCCGCAGCGTTCCAACGGCCTGATGCGCTTCCGACTTGAGCGTGTGATGATCAACGGCTTCGGCGTCCCCACCTTCCTGCTCAATCCCGCGCTTGCCGAATGGGAGCGTCGCTATCCCGTGCTCAGCTCGGGCGGGCGCGAGTTTCTGGTGGCGATGCCGCCTGAGGCCGTGGCAAAGATCCTGCGCGATGGTATCGAGCTCCGCATGCCGACCGAACCTCGCAAGCCGGCGGCAGCAGGGAAGTAGCGGGCGCGGCATCCGCCCCGCGGCCGGGGGCGGCTACCATTCGGTGAATGCATGATCCTTGGGCTGCGCTCCGCATACCGGATTTTCGTCGCTACATCGTGGCGCACTTCACGGTCACCCTCGGGATCCAGATCCAGGGTGTTGTGGTGGCGTGGCAGATGTACCTCGACACCCGAGACCCGCTTGCCCTCGGTCTGATTGGCCTCGCCGAAGCACTTCCCAACATTGCGTCCGCATTGATCGCAGGCCACGTCGCCGACCGGATGGAACGTCGGCGTCTCGCGATGATCGCCACGGTGGCGCTGCTCGGCTGTTCGCTCGCGCTGGCATGGCTGGGCGGACTCGAGGGCGACGACGCGCGCATTCGGATCGCGGGCGCGTACATCGTCATCGGGATCAGCGGCGTGGCGCGCGCGTTCCTGCAGCCCGCGCGAACAGCGCTGGTGGCGGCAATGGTACCGCGGGCGCTGCAGGCGAACGCGGTCACGTGGCGCAGCACAGCGTGGCAGCTTGGCGCAGTGGTCGGACCGGCAATCGGGGGCCTCCTCAACGCGCTCGTCGGCGCCCGCAACAGCTACCTCGTCGATGCGGCGTTGGTTACGGCGTCGCTGCTCGCGCTCGCCACAATCACGTTTCGTGCTGTGCCGATTGCGGCGCCGACGGGCGAGTCGACGATGGCGGCTCTCACGGCGGGAGTGCGCTACCTGCGCCGCCAGCGTCTGCTGCTGGGCACGATGACGCTCGACCTCTTCTCGGTGCTGTTTGGAGGGGCGATCGCGCTGCTGCCGATTTTTGCCGCCGACATCCTGCACGTCGGGGCGTGGGGGCTTGGCCTATTGCGTGCCGCGCCAGCGCTCGGCGCGGTGATCATGGCGGTCTGGCTCTCGTGGCGGCCACCGATGGAGCGCGCCGGTCGGTCGATGCTGCGGGCGGTCGCTGCGTTCGGTGCATTCACGATCGTGTTCGGCCTCTCGCGCTCGCTCTGGCTCTCGATGGCCGCGCTCGCGGCTGCGGGTGCGGTCGATATGGTGAGTGTGGTGGTGCGCTCGAC
>JBKJMX010000163.1:0-5559 GCA_046596135.1 Gemmatimonadales bacterium | reverse complement strand
CGCACGAGGAGCTGGGCGATGCTGGCCGCCGCCTGCAAGACGTGCTCGCAATTGTCGAGGATCAACAGCAGGCGTCGCCCGTCGAGCCGGTCGACGAGCTGCGCCTCGAGACGTCGGCCGCTTCGTTCGGTGACGCCGACACTGCTCGCAATCACGCGTGCCACGTCGCCTCCGGCGGAGAGGACCGTCAGATCGCAGACGTGAACCCCGTCGCGGTACCGGCCGCTGACCGCAGCTGCGACCTCCAGAGCGAGGCGCGTTTTGCCGACACCACCCGGGCCCCACAAGGTCACGAGGCGCGCGATGTCCACGAGGTCAGCGACGCCGAGCAGATCGGTGTCGCGGCCGATGAAGCTGCTCACCGCGCGAGGCACCGGCGCGTTCGGGAGCGGCTGAGGGTCGCTGTCGACGGTGTGCCGGAGGATCCGCAGCTCGACGTCTTGGAGCGCCGGGGAAGGCTCCAGGCCTCGTTCGCCGAGCGCTCGACGCCACGACTGAAAGGTCTCGAGAGCCTCGGTGAAGCGACCCAGCCGGTACAGCGCTTCCATGAGCACAGCCCGCGCGTGTTCGCGCTCGGGCTGGTCAACGAGCAACGCCTCCGCCTCGGCTACAGCCTCAGGTGCACGCCCGGCGGCAAGAAGCAGCGACAGTCGGCGCTCCCGCGCTGCGTCACGAAGCCCATCGAGCCGCCGCTGCTCGATCTGCGCGAAAGGTCGATCGACGAACTCGTCCAGCGGATGGTCGTGCCACAGCGCCAAGGCCTCGTCGAGCACCCGAAGGCCATCGTCATCGGCGAGATGGCCGGCGGCCGCCAAAAGATGCTCGAACCGGCAGAGGTCGACGTCGTCGGGATCAACGGTCAACCGATACCCGCGGGGCTCGGTGACCAGCTGCGCGCCCATCGGCAACGAACGACGCAGACGGGACACCTGTGTGCGCAGCGAGCCCGCAGGATCGTCGGGGAGTTGGTAGCCCCACAGCTCCTCGATCAGCCGATCGGCGGGGACGGCACGGTTTGCTTCCAAAAGCAAAATCACGAGCATGAGGCGTTGACGGCGGCTGCGAAGTGCGACCGCACCGCCGTCATCGAACAGCTCGACCGGGCCGAGGATCCGAAAGCGCGGTGCTCCTGCGACGACCTTGTCCTGCACACCGCCATTCTCCCACCTGCCCGGTACCACGTTGCTTCTATCGCACGAACGAAACACGGAGGTGACACAGAGGTGACAGGTCGTTTCCGTACGGTCCCCAGCAACAACGAGACGGAGGTTCCGAACATGGTCATGAACGTGGATTCATTGGCGATCGCTGACGAGGTGCGAGCGTCGTTCGGCGGTCGGCTGTTGGACAGCGGGGAACTCGCCTACGACGAGGCTCGCCGGCTGCACAACGGGATGATCGACAAGCGCCCGGCGCTGATCGCGCAATGCCGGTCGACCGCCGACGTGACCGACGCACTGTCTCTCGCCCGATCGGCAGGAGCAGAGATTGCGGTGCGCGCAGGTGGCCACGGCGTCGCCGGTCGCGCCACGACCGACGGCGGCCTCATGATCGACCTCGCGCCGATGAAGGGCATCCACGTCGACCCCCGCCGACGGACCGTTCGCGCGGAACCCGGCCTCACCTGGCGCGAGTTCAATCGGGCTGCGGCCGTCCACGGCCTGGCCACGACCGGTGGGGTCGTGTCCAGCACTGGAATCGCCGGGTTGACACTTGGCGGCGGCATCGGCTGGCTGATGGGCCGCTACGGGCTGACGGTCGACAACCTCATCTCCGCCGAGGTTGTCACTGCGGCCGGCGATGTGATCACCGCGAGCGAAGACGAGCATCCCGACCTGTTCTGGGCGCTGCGCGGCGGGGGTGGCAATTTCGGGGTGGTCACGTCGTTCGAGTATCGGGCCCACCCCGTGCGCGAGGTCCTGGCGGGCCCCGTGTTGCACCCGCTGGCCGACGCCCGAGCTGCGCTGGCGTTCCACCGCGAGTTCACCGCGACAGTGCACGACGAGCTGACGGTCGGCGCCGCGCTGATCCATGCTCCCGACGGATCGGGTAGCAAGGTGGCGGCGTTGGTCCCGTGCCACTGCGGGCCTTCGGCGACAGCCGATGAGGACGTCAGGCCGCTACGCGCTCACGGCACCCCGATCATCGATCTCGTGGCGCCGATGCCGTATCCGATGGTGAACACGCTGCTCGATCCCATGTTCCCGAAGGGCGCGCTGAACTATTGGAAATCCGGTTTCCTGCCAGTGCTGACCGACGACGCAATCAACGTGCTCGTCGAGTCGTACGAACGGGTTCCCTCGAGCATGACCGGCATCTTCCTCGACCACATCCACGGCGCCGCAACTCGCGTCGGCTCCGGCGCCACCGCGTTCCCGCATCGGGAGGAGGCCTTCAGCGTCTTGATCCTCGGCCAGTGGGCCGACCGCGCCGACACCGATGCCATGATCAGTTGGGTGCGCGAAACCTTCGAGCTGCTCCAACCCCACCTGAGCGATGCGCGCTACACCAACTTCCTGGCCGCCGACGACGTCGGCCCCGCCCGGCAGGGCTACGGCACCAACTACGCGCGGCTCGCCGCGATCAAACACACCTACGACCCGCACAACCTCTTCCACCTCAACCACAACATCGAGCCATCAGCTTCATGAGCGCGCTGCAGATGGACGCGTCCGGCGGCGGTCGCGCTCTCGAGTTGGCGGCAGAAGTCCAGGGGCTTGCCACCGTGGTTGCGCAAGGTCGCAACGAGTTCGACTCGAACGGTCGATTGCCTGATCACCTGTTCGAGCAGCTCGCAGCTCTCGGTCTGTTCCGCCTCCTCTTGCCGGCCTCGCTCGGTGGGCCCGGTCTGTCGGCTCTCGAATTCATGGATGTGGTCGAGGCGGCCGCCGCCCTCGACGGCACCGTTGGTTGGCTCACAGGCAACGGCGGCGGCATGGCCCGCGCTGGCGGATACCTTCCGGCGGAGAGTGCAAGGGAGATCTTCGACGATCCCTCGGCGTTCGTGGTTTCGTCGACCGGTGCCGTCGGACGCGCCGTGCGCGTCCCGGGGGGATACTCGGTAACAGGACGATGGCCATTCGGAAGCGGTTCCCCGCACGGCACATGGTTCACCCCGATATGCGCTGTCGAGGACCGGGAGCGAACAACCGGGGAATTGATCTTCGTGTACGTACCCCGAAAGGATGTGCTGCTTCACGACAACTGGCACGTGTCGGGTCTGTGCGCCACCGGCAGCGTCGACTTCGAGTTCGCAGACGTGTTCGTACCTGACCGTTTCACACATGCCTTCCAGCCCGAGCCAACTCAGCCCGACACGCTCTATCGGCTGCCCACGCGCTCGATCTTTTCGTGGACGGTGGCCACCGTGCCGCTCGGAATCGCCACTGGTGCCATCGATGACTTCGCCAACAAGGGTCGCTCCGCAAAGCGGCGCTCTGACAGCGTGCCGTTCGCCGATCGCGAATTGATCCAGTCGCAGCTCGGCCAAGTCCAGGCACGAACCGCTGCGAGCCGGGCGTACCTCCGGCACACGATGAAGACTCTGCTGGAGGGAGTCGAGGCCGGCACAGACTTGGAAGCGAGCAGGGTCGACTTCCGACTCGCGTGCACGTTCGCAAGCCAATCAGCCCTCTGGGCAATCAATCTCGTCACCGAAATGGCTGGGGCGGTCGCCATTATTCGCTCGTCACCGCTGGAGCGGCGCGAGAGAGACGCACGGGCCGCCGCCAAGCATGTCGCAATGAGCCCCGCTGCCTACATCAATGGCGGAAAGCTACGACTCGGATGCGACCTGTCGAACGTCCCGTTCTGAACAATTCTGCTGCTTCTGGTGCGGTCACCCGGGAGCGAGTTGGGCGCGGAGATGGACGGTTTCGAGGGCTGCGAGGGCGGCGTCGGAACGACACGCACCCACGGAATTCGATTGAGCTTCGGGTTTGGTGACCCGAACGTGCGGTACCCCAACCTGCAGCGATGCGACCGATCTTACGATGTCTTCTACCGGCCAGCACCGACCGGAGGTGCCGGAAATCACCCCGATCACTCGTCTCCGTCGGCTACGAACTTCACGAGACCCGAGGCAAGACGCGCACCGCACGCCGCAACATCAACCTCGACCCCACCACCGTTGCCCTACTCCGCCAGTGGCACCAGCGCCGGGCCAACGAGGACCCCGAGTTCGACGCTGACGATCCCAACGGGCGCGTGTTCAGTCGGCCCGACGGCACCCCGACCCACCCGCAACTGCTCTCGGATGCGTTCAAGAAGCTCGTCGCCCGATCCACGCTGCCACCGATCAGATATCACGACCTCCGCCACACCCACGCCACCCTGCTCCTCAAAGCCGGCGTCCCCGTCAAAGTCGTGTCCGAACGACTCTGGCACTCGACCCCAGGTTTCACGATGGCCACCTACCAACACGTCATCCCCGGCATGCAACACGAAGCCGCCCTCACCTTCGCCGAACTCCTCCACACCGCTGCGTTACACCAAGACGACGATCTACCGACTTCTACCCGGTGGAGGTCCCGGTAGAACGCGCTCTCCCGACCCCTGGCCCGAGAACGCAGAAAGCCCGGAAACGCAGTGTTTCCGGGCTTTCCATCGAGTGGCGGGGCAGGATTTGAACCTGCGACCTTCGGGTTTTTATAGGCTGCGTACCTGGTAAGAGGCTTTTCACCTGCTCAGGACGCATTTCGTGTTGACCCCTGTTCCCCTTTGGTTACGGCTGTTTACCGTTGTGCTGGTACATGGATGGCACATATTCTGCGGCCGCCGTGTGGTCAGCCGCCACCCCGTGATGTGGCGTCGGGTGCTTCTGACATCTCCGAGCTCTTCGCGTTGGACATGACCCGTGGTCAGGCAACCTGGACGGCATCGATCAGGTTCGAGGGAACCGTTTCGGGAAAAGACACGACCAGGTGTCGATCGAGTGCTGTGGCGACACGCGCGAGCGTGTCGAGTCGGTTGCGGGCGCCGCCGCCTTCCTCGAGTGGGGAGATCACCGACTGTGTGGTGCCCATGCGTTCCGCGAGAGCACGCTGGCTGAGCCCGGCAGCAGTGCGGAGGTCGTAGATGAGCTGTCCGAGCGCGAGGTCGTGCTCGATCCCGGCCCGGACCTCGGATGCCGGCTTGGGGCGCTTGTTCTTGATGTCGTCCCAGCGGGAGTAGTTGGCCATGTCGTGTCCTTACGGGTTGCGCCAGGCACAGTCGGCGGCGACAGCGCGAGCCCAGATGATCTCGTTACGTTCGTTGTTACGTTGCTTGCGGAAGTAGTGAGCAGAATGATTCGCCGGTCGGAGGTGAAGCGGTAGGTGATGCGTCGGCTGTCGTTCCGAGCGTGAAGCGAAGCTCGAACAGCCCGTCGCCAAGCGCACGCGACTACGGCATTCGGGCGGTGAAGCCATCGGCGACGAGCCGCTCGACCACAACAATCGTCCGGTCCCTTTCCTCGGTGGAGAGGGTGTCAATCCACTCTTCGACTTCATGGTGAGTTCGATTTTGAACACAGGACCTATCATCGCAAATATACGATCATCGCACAAGAGCGATGCGTTC
>JBKJMX010000093.1:0-3724 GCA_046596135.1 Gemmatimonadales bacterium | reverse complement strand
GTGCTGTTTGACCGGGTGGAGCAGGCGCGAATCGAGGTGGGGCAGCCGAAGAACAACCTCAACCTGATGGGCGTCCTGTCCGTCGCCCGCGCAACGGTGACGCTGCGCACCCAGCGTTTCGGCGAAGTCACCTCCTTCGGCACCGACGTCGCCGGTACCCTTGACCAGACCTTCGCCGCAAAATGGCTTACCGACGCGTCGGTCGCCTACCGCGTCCTCGACCAGGTGACGCTGTCGCTCGGAGTCGATAACATCGGCGACGTCTACCCCGACAAGAATTCCCTTGGCAACGCCACCACGGCGGGCAACAGCAACTTCGCGATCTTTCCGTACAGCGGCATCTCGCCGTTCGGCTTCAGTGGACGGTATGTGTACGGGAGGGCATCGGTGGTGTTCTAGCCTGGACGGGTGACGGAGAACGGAGGACGGAGAACGGAGGGTTCACAGCAGCCCTCCGTTCTCCGTTCTCCGTTCTCCGTCATCCGTTCGGCGCGCGCGTCCCCGGGGGGATCAGGCTCCTGCTACATCGCCGGGACGAACATGATGTGCGCTTTGGGTGTGCCCGGATACATCACCCACGGCGCGCCGCGGCCCGGCGCGGCGGGAAGCCCCGTCGAGGCTGGTGTGGCATACGGCATGTACACCACGTAGAGCGCGCGGGCGCCGGCGGAAACCGTTCCGGCGGCGACGTCGGCCACGGTGGAGTCGCCGGAGATCGACCACAACGCTGCCTGCTTCGGCATCCGGATCTTCCCGGCGCGCACCTCGCGAAAGCGCACCGTATCGACCTTGTCGCCCTTCACCCCACGGGCGCGCAACGCGCGGCCGCGCGCCATGAACGGTTCCATTGACTTGTGGTAGCAGGCTACGTGGAAACTCGCCGAGCGCGGATCGTCCGCCAGGCAGGTCATCGCCCCGGTCCCGGCCCGCAGGGACACCAGCTTGCCGTCAGCGGCGTATCCCAGCACGGTTGCGCCGGCACGGAACTCGTCCGGCAGCGGAAGCACCGCGAGGGCAATCTGCCGGTCGGGAGTCGGCGTCTGGGCCATCAGGGCGGACGGGGCAACAACCATGGCGGCCAGCAGGAACACTCGACGCATCAGGCACTCCGGGCAAAAGGATGGTGAACGATGCCACAACCTGCCCGGTCGCGCCAGCGGCGCCTCCTCACGACCCATTGGAGAAAGAGGCCAATTCACAGGGCTTTCAAACCGTGGTCGGCAGTGTCCATTATTCCAAAGATTTGATGGAGTGCGTCCGGCCAGACCCGACCCGCCAATCATTGATGAGGTACACCGATGCAATCGCTTTCGATCTTGATGGTCCTTCAGATACTGGTGGCGCTCGGCCTTTTGAGCGTCTGGATTCTGCGAGCTCGCTCGGCCACGGCATATCGAGGCGGAGAGGCCCGATCCTTGAGAGAGGAGTTCTCGGCCTACGGACTGTCCGATGCAGTCTTCTACATCGTGGGGGGCCTCAAGATCTCAGCGGCGATCCTGCTGCTTGCTGGGATCTGGTACCCGCAGGTCGTGCTGCCTGCCGCCGCCGTGGTCGCCGGACTCATGCTGGGAGCGCTCGCCATGCACGTGAAGGTCAAGGACCCACTCGTCCGGTCCGTACCGGCCCTCCTCATGCTGGGCATGAGTGTCGCGATCATCTTGCTGTCGTAGCCCTAGGGCCTTGGCCATGGGGGTTACGACTCCAGGTGGCTCCGGAGCATCCACGCGTTTTTCTCATGAACATCGAGCCGCCGCGTGCCGAGGTCTGCGCTGGCCTGGTCGCCCGCGGCCTCCGCGGCCTTGATCACCTTGCGGGCCGACGTCGCGATCACTTCCTGGTCGGCGGCGAGGAGCCGAATCATCTCTTTGGCCTCCGGGCGACCAACATCCTCCTTCACCGTGCTGAGTTTGGCGAACGCGGTGAAGCTGCCTGGCGCGAATGCGTCGAGGGCGCGGACGCGTTCGGCGATCTCATCGACGGCCATTGCCAATTCGGTGTACTGCGCCTCGAACAACGTGTGGAGTGTCGTGAACATCGGGCCGGTGACATTCCAGTGATAATTCTGTGTCTTGAGATACAGTGTATAGCTGCTGGCAAGTAGTGCCGACATCGGTTCAACCACCTGCTTTCTCGATGCTTGTGTCATGATGTTTTCCTCGTGTCAATCAAGTGTAGCGGCACAGGCCGGTGTTCCTGACGCAAGGTCAGTGTGGCGCGCCGCGGTGCTCGGATGAAAGGTATACCGCGCCCCCCGCTTGACCGCCGCTTGACGGGTTGGATCCAGTATGGTCGGACCCTTACCGGAGCCGATCATGCGGACCGCCTTGTCGATGACCACGCTGGTGCTGCTCGTCCTCACCACCACCTCCTCCGGCCTCCATGCCCAGGCCAAGTCCGGGCAGGTTGTCCGGTGGAGGGTTGATTATGTCACCCGACGCGCGGTGTTCAGGGAAGTACTGCCGGGCGGGCGCATCCTGGTGAGCATGGCAGATAGCGCGATCGTCCTCGACCCCGCAGCAACCGAGATTGAGTACCGCAACGGCAGTCGCACGAAATGGGGTAGCGCTGGTATCGGGCTCGCGGTGGGCGGACTGATCGGCGCAACTGCTGGCTTTGCATCGGGGGACGATGAGTGCAGCCCCGGATGGTTCGGGTGCCTCTTCGCCTACACCGCTGGCGAGAAGGCGGGGGCAGGGGCGGTGGCTGGAGGCTTCCTCGGCGGGCTCGTCGGGCTCGTCTTCATCCCGGCAAGCAAGTGGATCCCGCTCCGGACGGACGCGGGGCCATCCGCCGCGCTGCTCGTCGAGCCCCACCGGCTTGGCGTATCAATGCGCTTCTAGCGCCTTGACCATCTCTTGACTCCCCGTCGCGAGACTCCTTCCAGTCACTCACTGGAAAGGGGTCTCATGGCAAATCCCGCCTCCGTATTCTGCAGCGCCCCACCCGAAACACCGCGACCCGAATGGCACTGGATTCCGGTGTCGCCAGCCGACGAGAGGTTCATCGCACTCCCCGTCGCGGCCCTGGGAATCACCAGGATCCGGGCGTGGGTGGAGGGGAGCATTGGCGCAGGCCAATTCAGTCGGTCGGGGTGCCGGGGACTGATCACCGCGCTGGTCGAGTGCCACGGACAGGAACTGGCCCTGGTGTGGAGTGATTTCCGGACCGATGGCGCCGCCTTCGGGCACGCGACATCGAGCCGACTGGTTGCGTTCCTTCGCGCACTCCGTCGCGAGACCTCGTCCCGCACACCGCTGGTGTATGTCGCCAACTCCTCTGGTGTTTCCCTGATGGAGGGGCGAACCGCGTTCTCCGACGCCTTCGCGATCTGGCCGGAGTTGCTGGAGCTCAGCGCCGAACGGCTGGTCATTACCTGCGCCACCGGAACTTGCCTCGGTCTGGCACCGCTCCTGTATGGCCTCGGCCATTACCGCCTTGCGGTGGCCGGCTTGACCCGGATCAACCTGACCGGACCGGAAGTGCTGCGACTGTTCTTCGGGCCCGACGCGGAGTTCGAAACGCGGGCGGCCGCCGAGCGGCTCTGGTGCCAGACCGATCTGGTCCATGAGGTGTCGCCGTCGCTCGAAGCGGCGCTACGTACCGCAGGTGAGGTGGGACGGCGGTTGAGCGCCACCTCTCCTGCGGTACGTAGCGCGGCTTCGAGCGACGGCGATACTTCATGAACCAGGTCGGTTTGGCACCAGAGCCGCTCGGCGGCCGCCCG
>JBKJMX010000057.1:0-11513 GCA_046596135.1 Gemmatimonadales bacterium | reverse complement strand
CGGCGGTCCCGTCCCGGTTGTCGCGGATCTCCCAGCCATGCTCGGCAAGCAGGGTCCTGATTCGGTCGGCTTCGGTGAAATCTTTGGCTCGCTTTGCATCGGCGCGGCGCGTTGCCCAGGCGAGCGCCCAGATTTCGTGCTGCGCCGCGTCTGAAGGCTGGTCCGTTGGAAGCGGACCGACCCACGCCGTGGCCGACATCGACACAGTGACGGTTGCGTTGATGATACCAGTGGTCCCCGCGGGCAGCACCTGCAGCACGCCGGCAGACTTGTTCCACGCCTCGGCGAAGCCACTGGTGGGTGCCTCGCCTGCGTCGATAAGGCGGTTCCCTCCTCGCGCCCCGTCAAACAGTGCCGCCAAAGCCCGCGGGGTGTTAAGGTCGTCATCCATCGCCGCCGCGAAATCCTGCGTAAGGCGCACCGCAAGCTCGTCGAATGCTGCCGAACCGTCCACCGCCGGTGACGTCGCGAGCCGCTGGTTGAACTCACCCAGCCGACGTGAGCCCTCACGCGCCGCGTCGAGCGCCTGATCGGTGAAGTCGAGGGCCTGGCGATAATGCGTCGTAGCAAACAGGAGCCGCACCGTGCCCGCATCGACATTCTCCTCCCGCAGGTCGCGGGCGGCGAGGATGTTGCCGAACCGCTTCGACATCTTGGTGCCGGACATCGTGAGGAACTCGCCGTGCATCCACACCCGCGCGAACTCCGCCTGCCCGGTGTGGGCGCAACTCTGCGCGATCTCATCTTCGTGGTGCGGGAATACGAGGTCGACGCCGCCGGCATGAATATCCAGGACGTCGCGTCCCCATTTCTCTTTCAGCAGATCGAGCGCCATCGCCGAGCACTCGAGATGCCAGCCCGGGCGACCTCGACCGAACGGAGCGTCCCAAGCCGCGCCGGCTTTTTCATCGTCGCCTTTCACCGCCTTCCACAGCACGAAGTCGCGCGCATCCTCTTTGGCGTACTCGTCGGCACTGACCCGACCGCTGGCGTTGGCGCGGAGCTCGCGAGTGTCGAGGCGTGACAGCTTGCCATAGGCGGGAAACCGCTCGATCGAGAAGTACACCGACCCGTCGTCACCGCGGTACGCGACGCCTTTGTCGAGCAGCGACTGCACCAGCGCCACCATCTGCGGCACGAAGTCGGTGGCGCGGGGATACGCATCGGCCGGCTCGATCCGCAGGTATTCGCAGTCGGCAAAGAATGCATCGATGAACGGCACGGCGAGGGCGGCGATCGTCACGCTCTTCGCGAGCGCACCCTTGATCATCTTGTCGTCGACATCGGTGAGGTTCATCACGTGGAAGACTTCGTAACCGCTCGCGCCCAGCCAGCGCCGCAAGACATCCTCGAAGAGGAACGTCCGGAAGTTGCCGATGTGAGCGTAGTTGTACACCGTCGGCCCGCAGGTGTAAAGCGACACGCGCGGCGGATTGATCGGCACGAACAGCTCGACCGCCCGTGCCATGGTGTTGTATAGCGAGAGGGTCACGACCCGCTCGCAGCTGCGATATCGGTCTCGATATCCGCCGGCCCATAGTGCCGCACGTGCACCGTCCGCTGCGGGAAAGGAATCTCGATCCCCTCGGCGTCGAAGCGGCGCTTGACCCTGAGGCGGAACTCGCGCGCCGCTTCCCACTGGTTGCCGGGGTAGGTGCGCACAGTGACCCGGATCAGGATCGCGTTGTCGGCCAGCTCCTGGACACCAAGCACCTCTGGCATGCCGTCGAGACGGTGTGTCCAATCGCCGTCATTGCTGAAGCTTTCTGCCTCCTCCCGGAGGATGGAGATCGCATGGTCGAGATCGGTGTCGTACGCCACTCCGATGTCGAGCACCGCGCGTGACCAGCCACTGGTGTGGTTGCTGACCACCGCGATCTGGCCGTTGGGGATGATGTGCAGGATGCCGTCGAAACCGCGCAGCATTACCACCCGCAATGTCATCCGCTCCACTGCACCTTTGCGCCCCTCGACCTCGATTACGTCGCCCACTGCGAACTGCCCCTCGGTGAGTATGAAGAAGCCGCTGAGGAAATCCTTGACCAGGCTCTGTGAACCGAACGAGATGGCGAGGCCCAGGATCGCCGACGCGCCCAGGATCGGCGCGATATCGATGAACTCGTTGAGGATCATGATGAGGGTGAGCAGGAAGAGCACTGCCCGGCCCACGCTCCTCATCAACTGCGAGACGGTTTGGGCGCGCTTCTCGTTGATCGTCAGTCGGGTATCGTCATTGTCGTCGGCGTGCACGACGATGCGGTGGGCGAGGTACTTGATGAGCTGCCAACCGGCGAATGCCAGCAGGAGGATCACCGCAATCCTGATCGCGGACCCGCGCACCGCGTTGAACTCCATGCCGACAGAGCCGAGGAAACTCTCGATGTCTGATTTCAGGTCGAACAGAGTGGTCTTGAGAGATTGCATCCCGGCAAGTTGGGTGGAGGCGGTAAAGGGGTCAACGCCGTCCCCCCGATCGGTCGTTGAGCACGCGCCCAACCCGCTCCACCGACCCCGCGGGCAAAAGGTGGAGGCCCTATGGTGAAGCCCGACCGCCGACCAACGATCCGATCACGAACCCGGCCACCGCACCGCCAACGCAGTCAGGGCTAGGGAAGTCGATCCGACTTCGGAATGGCGTCGCCATCCTTCCGCCCAGAGCGCTGCTATGGTCGCACCGACACCAGCTCCAACCAGGCCGCCCTTGGATTGTGGGCTGATTCGCCCACGACATGTTCGGTCGGTCGGGAAGACACGCACAATTGGCAGGGCGCGGACTCCATGCTGTGCGGTAGCGAGACTCGGCCCTCAATTCCCCAGCCCGGCGGGACGCCCTTCCGGGCCCCAGCTCCAGGTCAGTGCATAGCAGTGCGGCACCGTGAGGTTCTTCGCCACCCGGCCGGTGGCCAGGTCCAGGATCCGGATATTGGTGAAGGTGGTGCAATAGGCCAGGAACCGACTGTCCGGATCGAAACTCTCGGACAGGGAGGTCGGGCCATCGACGGTACGGACAGTCAGCAGCAGCGAATCGGTCCCGCGCTGGCGGTCGAACAGGTGCAGCTTGACAAACTGCACCGTACCCTCGCCCACCACGGTGCTGTCGGCGAGGCTCCAGTAGGCAATCCACTGCCGGTCGAGCGAAGTCGTCGGGATCTTGAAGTTGTTGAACGGGACCAGGTTCCAGTCGGCCGAGGCACCAGTCGCGAGGGCGTAGCTCCGGAATTGTGCGTCGGTGCGCCACCAGAGGAGGGTGTCCGCACCGAACCACCCGAACTCATAGGGCACCTGATTGGCCACCGCCTCGAGGGTGTCGAGGAGGCCGGTGCTCGGGTGGAGCAGCACCCAGACCGAGCAGCACCCCGACGTCTGGTGGCGCTCGAACGCGATCGCACTGCCGTCGGGGGCCCGGACATGCCGGGCATCGACCGAGATCGTGAACGGTCGGGTCACGTCGCGATAGATGGTGACCTCGCCCGACTTCGCATCTAGCACGAAGGTCTCGGGAAACAGTCCACCAAATCTGGCGTACCCACCCAGGTCGCCGGTCATCGACGAGACGAAGCCACTTTCGTAGTAGTAGGAAGGGTTCGGCTGGAACGGTGGCCGCCGTAGCTCGAGGTACTCGATGGCACCACTTTCGGTGTCGATCCGGGCCGGAGCGGCATACATGTCGTCAGCGGGGCGGAAGTAGATCCAGCCGGCCGGTTCGGCTGCGGGGGGCGGGTCGGCGACCTCCGTCCCGCCGCAGGCCGTGAGCGCCGCACACAGCAGGAGCCGCCGCGCGGTGTTCACTGCTGGCCGCCGCCCGGAGGCGGACAGTTTGCCACCGCATCGATGGAGCCTCCCCCGCCCGCCTTGGCGCCTTGCAGCTGCGATGTCTGAGTGCAGACCGGGATATCCTGGATGTCCCAGGGTCCCGCCGACGACAGGGCGACCCGGAATCGCAGGTTGGTCATTGCCGAACAACGCCGCCTCGTCGCGGAGGATCTCGATCGCCCGGTCGACATCGGTGTCATAGGCCACGCCGACGTCCACCACGGCGCGCGACCATCCCTTGGTCTGATTGCTCACCACTGCGATTGTGCCGTTGGAAGAGATGTTGCATCCCGGCAACTTGGGGGGTGCCGAGGAGGGGGTCAACGCCGCTCCCCGATCACGCGCCCAACCCGCTCCACCGACCCTTCTGGCAGACGGATTGATGGCGGCACGACCGTGATGCCGGGCGGGTACCGTCCTACGGTACGCGTTATGGTCCGCGGCCTCGCCCGCTCGATTGGGGCGCGAATGCTCCAATACACCGGTACCCAGGTGCCGGTGCTGTCGGTCGCAAACCGCACCACCCCGCCGGCCGCTCCCTTCCCCACCCCCGAAGGCAGGTTCACATGGGTGTAGTTCAGCTCGCGCACGGCTAGCGTGACGGGGTCGAGGTGAATCTCTCCTGCGAGTTCCACCAGCTTCGATTTTGCAACGGGCTCGAAGCGGATGACGATGTCATTCGTTCTCCGGTCCGGACGCGCCACCGAGAAGCAGTAGCGCGACTGGAACCACTCGGCAAAGAGCACCGCGAGGTCCGGCCCGTACCACATCCGGCCGCCGCCGAGGACCGGCGGGACCTCGACGGCGAAGCCGAACTCGCGCAGCGAGTCCTGACTGATGCTGCCGACCGGCCACTCGTTGAGCACACCGCCGCTCGTATCGGCGCGCATCACCCTCCCGTCAACCATGACGCTGACGACTTCAAGGATCTCGAACTGGCGGGCGCCAGATTCGATGGTCGCTTCCATCACCTCGAGGGCGCCACCTGCCGCCTGGAGCAACCTTGTCCATGTGTCGGGGTCACCGACACCGCCGCATCCCTTGCCGTCGGCAAGAGCACGAATCGCGGGGAGTGTTACGGCGTGCGGCGTCATTGTGATGTCACCCAGCGCGAGCGTACCGAGTGGCGAGAGCGGGCGGGGGGTGTAGCCGATTGCGACGATGCGCACCGAGAGGCCGTCGCGCGACGTCGGCATAAGTGCAAACGCGCCCGACTCGCCGCTGAACGTTCGGGCCCGCACCGTGCCGGCGCTGTCCCGTAGCTCCACCAGGGCACCGGCAATCGGGTCGCCCCGAACGGCATCGAGCAGCCGACCCCGCACCACCTGCGCTGCCGCCTGCCTCGCCGGTACGACAGCCGCGAGCGCCGCAGCGATCAGCAGTAATGGGAATAGTCGGCCACGAGCGTTCATCGGTCAGTCCAGCGTGATGGTGGTGAGCCGGCGGGCAAGCGGTGCGTCGCGGCCCGTCGCGATCCGCACCTCCAGCGCAGGTCGCTCAGCGGGGCGACCGTTGGCGTACGCCGTAAGCGAATAGGAGATGAACACCTCTTCGCGGGCCGCTCTACTCGTGACCTGATAATACAAGGTGCCGCCGTCCGGTATTTCAGGTCCGCGGCCGAGGAAGGGCTAAAGGCTAGCGCTGCAACCCGGTCACGAAGCGTTCGGCTGGACACGACAGCGCCGCGGCTTGGTAGCCGCGGCGCTGTTCCCTGGAAAGCACTCTGCAAAGTGTCTCTACGGCGTGACGGTGAGCGGCGACGCAACCGGTCCGATCACGCGCACCCCACCCACTCGGTAGTAGGCCCGCACGTCGGTGGTGCCAGCGGCGAGGCCCTTCACCACGGCGCGTTGCTCCCGTTGCCCGGCATAGTACCCGCCGCTGATGACGTTCGCGATCCCGGAGGAGACGGTGACGATCTCGATGTCGCCGTCTGGCGCCTTCAGGGCGCGATTGCCGGCTGCATCGCGAAGTATTGCGACATATACCTGTGTTCCGTCCACCCGCACACTCGCCGACGCTGGCTCGATGTGCACAGCAGCGGGCGCACCGGTCGGGTTGGGCAGGACGTTCACCGTGAGCTGCGCCGTCTTCGGCGTTGTTCCCTGGCCGGTTCCGGTGATCGTCACCGGGTAGACTCCGGGTGCGACTGCCGGCCCGACCGCGACGGTCAGGACCGGATTGAACGGTCCGCTGACGGTCACCCCAATGCCGGGCGGTGAAGTTGCCGTAAACGCGACCCCATTGATGTACCCGTTCAGCGGCACGACGGACGGCACGACCTGCGCACTGCCGCCCTGCGGGACCCACACCGCAGATTCGTCAAGGCTCACCGTAAAGGTTCTGTTCGTGACGGTCACGAACAACGTCACCGTCTGGTCGGCGAGCGGCGGCGAAGACGCCCGCAGCACCACCGTATAGTCGCCCGGGGCCGTCGTGACAGGAATCCGCAGTTCGACATTGCCCGTCTCCTCTCCGGCAGCAAGCTGGGTGAAAGGCAGAATCGCGGTGATGCCGGGCGACGCCTGCACCGAAATCGTGATCGGCGCAGTCATGCCGTTCCGTGCGGCGCGATATTCCCGGAACAAGGTCATCCCCGGGTTGCCCACCAGTATCCCCGGGTCAGCGGAGAAGAGGAATGTCCCGGCCGCGGTGACCGGCACTGATGCGAGGGCTTGAACGTCCCGTTCGCCGGGCGTCGTCGCGATGATCAGGATCAGCTTCACGCCGGCTGTGGTCGCCGTCGGCACCGTGAAGGGCAGCGTCGCTTCGGTGACTCCAGCCGCGATCGTGAGCGCCGCCCACTGGATCGCAGCCTGCGGCACCGCCGGAGCGATTGTAATGGCCTGATTGAAACCGTCGGCGCGGACCACGTAGAGATCGAGGGATCCGGTCCCGCCCGGCGCCGCCGAGGTGATCGGCCCGACAACCACGGTGTACTTCGGCGGATCGATGATGTTGGAGGGATCGGGTCCGGGGCAGCCGCCGACAACGACCGATGACAGCATTACAGCGGAGGCGCGCCACAGTGCGGCGCGTTTCGGTCGCGTGGGAAGCATGGTGAGTTCTTCCGGGGATGCGGGGAGCGTCGGAGCGACGCAGGATGTCAGCACTCGATGCTACTGCAGCGAGAGGTTGCGGCGAGATCGCCGTTCGCATCACAGCGAATGTGCGCACCTGTCATGGAAGCGGCACCTGCGGCACCTGCGTACCAGCAGTTCGCGGCCCGGATGCGCCGTCGCTACCTCAGGGCGCGGCGTCCCTCGGTGCGCCGGCATCGGGAGCGAGGCCGTGGACCTCGTCGTGGCGGATCTCGCCGCCCTCGAGGGCTGAATAGCCGGCGGCACCGCTCGCCGCGACCAGCCCCACCAGCACCGCGATCGTCCCACCCCGACTGATCTCGCGGCGACGCGCCATCACCATCACCACCAGCGCCCCGGCCGCCACGACAAGCGCGACGAGCCGTGCCCGCTCTCCGGCCTCTTCATGATTATCGATGCGGGTCCGGCTCGCCCACGGAGTGTCTTCCACGACCTCCTCGGCGCCTTCCCCGCTCCACGCCACGAATGCCGTGAGCGGCCCGAGGAGCACGGCGCCGAAGAGGGCTAGGCGGATCACCGCGTCGTGGCGGCGAACGACCCCCCAGGCAAGCGCCATCGCGGCAATCGGCAGACCGAGCACGGGGATGTGGTTGGTCATGAGGTGGAGCCAGGCCTGGTTCATGGTGCAGTCTCCGGGAGTTGCGGCCCATTTCGCTTCAGAACGTGAGCCTGGGCAATCGCGTCGACCAACGGCGCCGGATCAAACCGCACCGGATCGGTACACGGTAGGCCCGTCTCGCGTGCCGCGTCGTCGCATGCCTTACGCGCCCCAGGGTCGTCGAGGTCGTAGGTGTTCATCGCGATGCCGATCACCTTGGTCGGGTGCACCGCACCACCTATCTCCTCGTACCACCTCACGTACTGTGAGAGCGGCGGGATCTTGAGCCACGATGCATTCCGGTAATCACCGATGTATTCGCGGCTCGCCTGGTGACAGAGAATCATCGCATCGGGGCACGAGCCGTGGAGCAGGCCGAGCGTGACACCGCTGTAGCCCGGATGATTGATGCTCCCCTGCCCCTCCACCAGCACGACATCCGCGCCTTCGGCGCCCTGCACCGTGATCCGCTCGGCGGCACCGGCGATGAAATCGGCAACCACCGCATCGACTGCGATCCCCCAGCCCTCGATCATCATGCCGGTCTGCCCAGTGGGGACGAACCGGGTCTTGATGCCCGATGCATTGAGCTTGTCCACCAGCTGGAGCTGCGCTGTCATCTTCCCGACATTGCAGTCGGTGCCGACGGTGAGCACCACCAGCGCATCGAGCTGCTTCGCGAGGCCCGACGCGATAGGGAGGTCAGCCGGCGGACGCCGGATATCGACGATCGTGCCACCGTGCTCGCTGGCCGCCTTCGCCAGAACCGGATCGTCCGATAGAAACGTGTGCAGCCCGCTCACCACGCCACAGCCTGCCGCGAGCGCCTCCCGCAACCACTCGCGCCACGCTTCGGGCAAACGACCTCCCTGCGGCGCAATTCCCACCAGCACCGAGTTGGCGCCCAGCCCGAGGCCTTCTGCCATGCTCGCAACCACGGGCGTGTCGCCGCCGAAGCCCAGCACGTCATGCACGGTCTTTCCGGCGGATTGCCGATCAAGCACCGCTACCACACGGTCGGGCTGGTAGCGGATGATCGAGTTCGCTGTTTTCGAAGTCATCGGGCCGAAATCGCCGTCGGCCAAGATCAGGTGGCGCAGTGGGTTCACGGCGTGCCGGTCTCCGCATCGCGCGGCTTGCCACCCTGGCCGATCTGCTTCGGGAGCTCGGTGGTGCCCGCCTTGAGCGCGCCCATCTTCGCCTTGAGCTCGAGGAGCTGCTGGTCGGAGCTACCGTGGTACTCGAGCTGCTCGAACTCCTTCATCAGGTTGTCACCGGTGAACTCCTGCTGCAGCTCGGCGGCGGCAAGCGCCTTGCGCTCGTTGTTCTCGATTTTTTCCTGCATCCGCTCGAACGACTCGAAGGCACTCTTGTCGCCCATCCCCGACAGCGTGTCCTGGATCCGCTGCGTCGCCTCGGCGCGGCGGGCGCGGGCCACGAGGATGTTCTTCTTGCGCTTGGCTTCCTCGATCTTGTCGTTGAGCTGCCGGAGCGATTGCTTGAGGGCCTCGGTTTCGGTCTTGCTTTTCGTCCATGTTTCATGAAGCTGCTGTGCACCCTGCAGCGCCTCGTTATAGCGCATCAGAGCCTGCTTGGCGAGGTCGTCGCGCCCCTCCTGCACGGCCAGCATGGCGCGCCGTTCCCAGTCCTCCGCCTGCTTCTTCATTGCCACCGCGTCGGACTCGAGCTTCTTCTCGTCAGCGATCGCCTGGGCCACCTGCTGTCGGGCCTTGTCGAGCTGGGTGCGCATGTCGACGATCAACGTCGTCAGCATCTTCTCGGGGTTCTCGGCCCTTGAGATGAGGTCGTTGAGGTTCGAGCGCACCATCGTCGCGAATCGTTCAAACATTCCCATCGTGGCTCTCCCGGTACGGCGCGAGCGCGCTCACATGTGACGCGAGGGCGAGCGAGAGCGAATCGACGCTCGCCTCGAACTCGGTGAAGTCGAGATCAGCCAGCAGCAACGCATCGGTCAGCACCACGACGTCGCCCTCCAGCCCATATGAGCCGTGGACCAGGTCGCGGGCGTTGTACTCCAGAAGCTGGCGCGACAGCGCCGCGGCCAGCGTGGGATCCTCAGGGATCGGCATCACCCGCACCCGCATGACCAGCACCGGCGGCGCATAGTGCACCACCAGCTCCGCATCCTCGTTCGTTCGCACAAGCCACATGTCCTCTGCGACCGATTCGACGGTCAGGTCGAGGCGATCGAGGTAGGCTTGCACGTCCTCACACGTCGTCATCGAGACTCCTCCGGCCCGGCGAACCGGGTGTTGGTGATCGGGAAACGTAGTGCGGGCCGCGACGCCCGCCAACGCAGGTGCATGGTCACGGTGTGCCGGGCAAATCCGTACGGCTTGCGAGCAGCCGCTCGGCGAAATCAGTGCGCTCCTCCAGCTCCGCCAGCCGACCGCGAAGCTCGTCAAGCTCGGCGTACACTTCGGCCGGGACATCGAGCACGCCTGATTCATGCACCGCATGACCCGTGATCCGGTGGGCGAGCGCCTGGCCCACGGCGCTGCGGGAAAAAACCCAGAGCCCGCCCAGCGTCATTCCCCAGATCGGGATCGCCGCCGGGCCAAGAATTCCGGTGACCGCGACCAGGCCGCCCATGAGGAAGAGCGTGGGCCAGCCAAGCCCCATTGGGTCGGGGCGCTGACCGTCATCGCGACTCATTCACACCCTCAGCGTTGGCACCCTTGACCAGCATCCGCTCGGCGAAATCGAGGCGGCCTTCCAGCTCCGTCACACGCGACTGTTCCAGCGACAACTCTTGAAGGCGTGCCTCGAGGTCCTCCACCCGCATCACAAGCTGGTCGTCGGGCAGGGCATCACGATCGTCATCGAGCATCCGGCCAATCGCGCGACCGATTGAGCTGCGCACAAAACCCGCGAGCATGACAACTCCCGCCGCAAGGACCACCAGCGGCATGGGATAGTTCGAAACCTGTGACTGCTCCATCACCATCATGAGGAAGGAGAAGGCCGCCAGGACGATGCCCACCGTCAGCAGGATGCCAAGACCCTTCGATCGTCCACCGCTCATGAACCCTCCGTGACCGGTAGTGCACCGGGCTTGACCTGTGTCAGCAATCGTTCCGCGAAATCGACACGCTCCTCGAGCTCGGCAAGACGGATGAACTGGTTGTCGACTTCTCCCGACGTTAGCGAGCGAGTCTCGATATCGGCGATTCGCGCCTCAAGCGCCACGAGGTGGTCGTCATCCGACCCACCCTTGCCCTCGACCCGCTTCGCGAACGCCTTGATCAGCGGAGTCATCGCCGCCCAAAATGCGATCTGTCCAGCACCGATCGCAATCCAGAACGCGAAATCGCCGACGCCATCACCCATCGGCCCGCTCATGATCCGCACCCTTGGCCAGCAGGCGCTCCGCGAAATCGACTCGTTCGTGCAACTCGGTCATATCCGCCCGCAGCCGATCAAGTTCGTCCCAAACGGCGTGATCGGGCTCGGGATTCCCCAGCGGCTGGGGGCCATGGCGAAGGCGATCGGCAAATGCCCGCCCAACAGGGGACACGGCGAGCAGGAAGAGTGTGCCGCCGCCAAATATGAATGTGATTGCGAGGATGTCTTCCACGTGTCCCGGCTCCCGAATCAGGATGAACAGGAAGACTTACGCGCCAGTCCACCGTATGTTTCAGTCGGAAACAAGTCTACTTGCGAGGCTTGAGCTGGACCAGCCGCTCGCGGGCCAGACGCCGCCCGGTCGGGGTCGCGGCGAGGCCGCCACCGGCGGTTTCGCGGTACCGGACGTCCATATCGCGGCCGATCTGCCCCATCGTGTCGACCACCTCGTCGACCGGAATGGGAAAGGCTACTCCGGCCAGCGCCATCTCGATGCCGGCCAGCGCCATTGCCGCGCCGGTGGCATTCCGATACACACACGGCACCTCGACCAAGCCACCCAGCGGATCGCACACCAAGCCGAGCGTGCCCTGCATGGTGAGCGACACAGCGTGCATCGCCTGACGAGGCGTGCC
>JBKJMX010000034.1:0-2688 GCA_046596135.1 Gemmatimonadales bacterium | reverse complement strand
GTGGTCTCCACGATCATCTGGGCAGTGTTCATCATCGATTTCGCGATTCGGCTCAAGATCGCCCCCCACCGTCGCGAGTTCCTCAAACACAACTGGCTGACCGCGCTGTCGCTGGTGGTCCCCGCGCTTCGCGTCGCGCGACTCGCTCGTGCACTGCGGTTCGTTCGCGCGGCACGCGGCATTCGATTGGTGCGGGTGGTGGGTTCGGTCAACCGCGGGATGCGGGCACTGCGCCGAACCATGGGCCGTCGCGGTCTCGCGTATGTGGTCCTCGTCACCGCGATCGTGACGCTGGTCGGCGCTGCGGGGATGTATGCATTCGAGGAGGGCGCAGTGGCGGGCGGCGGGATTCACAGCTACGCCGAAGCTCTCTGGTGGACCGCAATGATCATGACGACTATGGGTAGCCAGTATTGGCCGACAACGCTTGAGGGCCGGATCCTGTGCGTCATCCTCTCGCTCTACGCCTTCTCGGTATTCGGCTACGTGACCGCGTCGCTCGCCTCTCACTTCATCGATCGCGACGCCGAGCGCCCGGACGCGTCGGTGGCAGGTCAGGAGCCGATCCTCGAACTGCGCGACGAGATCGTGCGATTGCGTGCCGAGGTGCGGGCGCTCGCCGACCAGCGCGGGGTCTGACCCTACCGTTGCGCTGGAATAGATCGCGCTCCGCGACGCGCACCCACCTCCATGCGACTCCGCAGATCCACCCCCGCGACCGATACTAAACCTTGGATTACCACGCGCTGTCACGTTTTGTGACGCTTTGGTTTCGTCGGGGAACGTCATGCCACCAGGCCGGGTTATTCGGTGAGCAGTGTGGTGCCCACATGTGTGGATGGCGCCCGTCCCGGTCGTTCATCCACTGAGTCCGTTAAGCTTTTTCCCCAGGAGATCGACATGCAAGCACGTATGAATGCCATGATCGCCGCGGCCGCAGTCCTTGCTGCTGCCGGGTGCTCGAGCACCACATCGTCCGATGGCGCCGGCACGGGCCGCGTGAACGTACGCCTGTCGACCATGTCGACCAGCGGGTCGAGCGCGTCGCTGATGATGCCGGGAATCACGATCTCGCAGGGCGCTGACGTGATGGTGATCGACGAAGTCCAACTGGTCGCGCGCAAGATCAAGCTGGAGCGCGCCAACGGGACCTGTCCGACGCCCGTCGTCGAATCGACCGGCTCGGGGAAGGAATCCGACGAGGATAGCACCGACGAGTGTCCCAATCTGCGGCTCGGCCCGGTGCTGCTCGATCCGCCCATTGGTGACGGCGTCGCACCCGTCATCGCGGTCGACATCCTTGCCGGCACCTATGACGAGCTCACCCTGCAGATTCACAAGCCGACGTCACGGCCTGCAGACGTGACGTTCGTTGCGGCCAACCCCGATTTTGCCGGCGTAAGCATCAGGGTGCTGGGCAGCTACAACGGTGTGCCATTCACCTTCACAACTGACCTGACCGCGGTCGTGGAGCTGGAGTTCGAGACCCCGGTCGTGGTGGCCGAGGGCGGGTCAACGAGCCTCACGCTGAAGCTTGACGTGCGGAGCTGGTTTCTGGGTCAGGGCGGTGGATCGCTGCTGAACCCATTGACGCTTTCCCAACAGGGCCGCAGCCGGGTTGATCAGAACATCCGCGCCTCGTTCCGCGCCTTCCGGGATGAAAACCAGGATGGCAACGAGGACTGACCCGAACCCTCGCCCGCACCCGACATCGCAAACGCCACCCCATCAGGGTGGCGTTTGTAGTGTCGGGGCGAGAGGATTTGAACCTCAGCCCTCCTGGCATGGTCGAGGATGCAGCGCTAGCCGAACACCATTGGCACCAGCACTAGCGTCGCCACCGTGACCAGCGCGATCACCACGAGGTCGAGCACCAGGCCGACGCGCATCATCCGTTTGCGGGGGACCCGGTCGGTGGCGTAGACCATCGCATTGGGTGGTGTGGCCACTGGCATCATGAACCCGCCGCTCGCGGCGAGCACTGTGGGAACGGCCAGCACGAGTGGGTCGAGTCCCATCGCGACGGCGAGTGCGGCGGTCACCGGCAGAAATGCCGCAGCGGTGGCAGTGTTGCTTGCGAACTCCGACATGAACACGATGAGCGTCGCCATGGCTGCGACCGTGACCACCAGCGGCCATTGGTCGAGCTGGCTGAGCGACGCGCCGAGCCACGCGGCGAGGCCCGTCGCCTGGATGCCATCGGCGAGCGCAAGCCCGCCTCCGAACAGCACCAGGATGCCCCACGGGAGGTGATCGATGGCGTCGCGGTCGAGAATCCCCTGTCCGTCTCCGCGCGGTAGGATGAAGAGCAGGAGTGCGCCGCCGACGGCGATGCCGGCGTCGGAGAGCGACGGCACCATGCCGCTGGTAATCGGTCGCGTCATCCACAACACAGCCGTCACGGCTGTCACGCCGCCGGTGAGCCATTCCGCGCGCGTCATCCGCCCGAGTGCGGCGAGCTGCGCATCGACCGCCGCACGTCCGCCGGCGATCTCGGCGTTGCCGAGCGGAAAGAAGACGCGGGTAAGCAGCAACCAGCAGATCGGCAGGAGCACGACCACGACGGGTACGCCGATCATCATCCAGTCGACGAAGCTGATGGTGCGATGGTGGGTTTCCGCCATGAAGCCGGCCAGGAGGGCATTCGGTGGAGTCCCGATCAGGGTGCCGAGGCCGCCGATCGACGCG
>JBKJMX010000130.1:0-13175 GCA_046596135.1 Gemmatimonadales bacterium | reverse complement strand
TACCACTCCACCGACCCGAACCCCGCGACACCCGAGAACGAGGCGCTCGATCGCTACTTCGCGCGCATCGCCCTCGCGAACACCCGTTTCCGCGACGAAGGCATCGCCGGATGGCGCACCGACCGCGGCGAAGTCTTCATCGCACTCGGCGACCCCGACGAAACGTACGACGCCACCCCGCGCCAACAGGGCCGCTATCTCGTGTGGGGCTACAACGACCTTCGCATCACGCTCCAGTTCCAGGACGAGACCGGTTTCGGCCGGTACCGGCTGACGCCACAATCGCGGTCGGACTTTGAGCGGGTGAAGGCGCGCGTGGCGAGGAATTGACGGAGAACGGAGAACGGAGAACGGAGAACAGAGAACGGAGAACGGATGACGGAGAACGGAGAACGGGCGGAGGATGGCCTCGTAACGGGCTTCCTCGCCGATAGCTAAGCGTGGGATCTCATGCGCCAATCCTGCCCTTCAATCCCGTTCTCCGTTCTCCGTTCTCCGTCACCCCCAACCCATCCTTTGTAGCTTGAAGCCATGCCCCACTCCCCTCCCCAGCTCTTCCTGATCGACGGCTACGCCCTGATCTACCGGGCGTTCTACGCCATGATCAGCCGTCCGCTTCGCACCGCAAAGGGCGAGAACACATCGGCCGCGTGGGGGGTCACCAACTTCCTCCTGCGGCTGCGCGAGCAGTACCGCCCCGACCACGTGGTCTGGATCAACGACGCCGGCGATTCGTTCCGCACCGCCGAGTACCCTGAATACAAATCGACGCGCGAGAAACTCGACGACGAGCTGCAGGCCGATTTCGATCGCTCGGTCGAGCGGGTCACGCAACTCCTCGCTGCGTTCCGGATTCCGCTCGCGATCGTGGATGGCTACGAAGCCGATGACGTGATCGGCACCCTCGCCCGTCGCGCTGCCGGCGCGGGGATGCACGCCGTGATCGTGTCGGGCGACAAGGACTTTTACCAGCTCATCGCCCCAAACATCTCGCTGCTCAACCCCGGTCGCGGCGGTGCTGCAGGGGTCGAGGAGACTTGGGTCACTGAGGCGAACGCGTCCGAGCGACTCGGTGTCCCGCCCTACCAGGTGATCGACTATCTGGCACTCGTCGGCGATTCGTCGGACAACGTCCCCGGCGTCAAGGGGATCGGGCAAAAGGGCGCCGTGCAGCTGCTCGGTGAGTATGGCGACCTCGAGAACATCCTGGCGCACGCCAGCGAGATCAAACAGAAGCGTCCGCGCGAGGCGCTGGAACAGTACGCCGACCTCGCCCGTCTCTCGCGCCGCCTCGTGACGATCCAATGCGACGTGCCTGTCGACCTCGACATCAACGCACTTGTGCCCGGTGTTCCCGACCGGCAAGTGCTGGCGAAGGTGTTCAACGAGCTGGAGTTCCATTCCCTGATGTCGCGGGTCGATCGCCTCGAAGCCACCGGTGCGCCGGTGCTGGTGCCACCCACCGAGTCGTTTGCCGCGAACGCCGACATGACGACCACCACTGCGCCGGCGGTTCCGGCGATCGACGTCACGATCGTCAACGACCCGGCGGAGCTCGCCGACCTGGCTGCCACGCTACGGCAGGCCCCATTGGTGGCGTTCGACACCGAGACCTCCTCGCTCGAGCCGCACGACGCCGAGCTGATCGGGCTGTCGTTCGCGATCACGCCGACGCGCGCGTGGTACCTGCCGTTCGGTCACCGGCGCCCAGCCGGCGATCTCTTCGGCCAGGACAGCGCGGATCAGACTTCCACCGTGGTGGCGAATCTCCCGCCGATCGATGATCCTCTCTGTGCCCCGATCCGCGATCTGCTGGAGGATGCGTCAGTGCCGAAAGCAGGGCACAACCTCAAGTACGACGTACAGGTGCTGCGGCGTGCTGGTGTCACGGTGCGGGGGCTCGCCTTCGACTCGATGCTGGCATCGTTTGTCCTCGATCCGTCGCGCCGCTCTCATGGCATCGATTCGCTGTCGATCGAGTTCTGCGGGCGTACGATGACGCTCTACACGGACCTCGCCGGTCGCGGGAAGAAGCAGATCCCGTTCGCCGAGGTGCCCGTTGAGAAGGCCGCAGCGTATTGCGGCGCCGACAGTGCCACGGTGTTGGCGCTGCAGGAGTGTTTCGTGCCGGAGCTCGAGCGGCACGCGCTCTCCGAGTTGCTGGCCACCGTGGAGATGCCGCTTATCCCGGTACTGGTCGACATGGAATGGGCCGGCATCGGGATCGACGCCGCGCATTTCGTGGAGCTCGATCACGATCTGGTGCGCGACCTCGCCGTGCTGGAGGCGGAGATTCAGGCCTCCGCAGGTGGACGCGAGCTCAACATCAACTCGCCCCGCCAGCTCGCTGCAATCCTCTTCGAGGAACAAGGGTTGCCGGTCCTCAAGAAGACAAAGACCGGTGCCTCGACCGACGCCGAGGTGCTGGAGCAGCTCGCCGACATGGGGCACGAGTTGCCGCGGCTCATACTCGGCTACCGCGAGCTCCAGAAGCTCAAGAGCACCTATGTCGACGTGCTGCCGTCGCGGGTGAACCGCGCGACGAGTCGAATCCACACCTCGTTCAACCAGGTGGGCGCGCAGACCGGCCGGCTCTCGTCGAACGACCCGAACCTGCAGAACATTCCAGTGCGCACGCTGCGCGGCGAGGGAATCCGGCGCGGCTTCGTGCCGCACGCCGGCTCGATCTTCATCGTCGCCGACTACTCACAAATCGAGTTGCGACTGATGGCGCACCTGTCGGAGGATCCGGCATTCATCGAGGCGTTCCGTCGCGGTGGCGACATCCACCGCGAGACAGCAGCGATCATCTTCGGGGTGGGCGCCGACGAGGTCACCAGCGACATGCGGGGTCGTGCCAAGACGATCAACTTCGCCACCATCTACGGCCAGGGGCCGTTCGCACTGTCGAAAAAGCTCGGTATCACGATGGACGAGGCAAAGCAGTTCATCGCCGACTATTTCACCCGCTTCGCGGGGGTGCGCAAGTTCCTTGATCGTCAGGTGGAGATCGCACGCGAACAGGGATATGTCGAGACACTCTTCGGGCGGCGGCGCTATATCAACGAGATCCACGATCGCAACTTCAACATGCGCTCCTTCGGCGAGCGCACCGCGCAGAACACCCCGCTCCAGGGCTCGGCGGCCGACTTGATCAAGCTCGCCATGATCCGGATCCACGCCGCTCTCCCCGCTGCCGGCCTATCCGGTCAGCTCCTGCTGCAGGTGCATGATGAACTCGTGATTGAGGCGCCGCTGGCCGAAACCGACGCCACCATCGCGTTGGTGCGCGAACACATGGAAGGCGCCGCAGAACTCAGGGTGCCACTGGTGGTGAGCGTGGGGATGGGCGGGAACTGGGTGGAGGCGAAGAGCTAGGCGGAGAACGGAGAACGGAGAACGGAGAACGGAGAACGGTGAACGGTGAACGGAGAACGGAGTTGAAGGGCGAGTTTGGTGCAAGGGACCGGAATCTTGACCACAAGCTCGGGAGCCAGTAACGGAGTCACCCTCCGCCCGTTCTCCGTTCTCCGTGGTCTGTTCTCCGTCCCCCAGGCCACCAATTCCACTCCCCTGCGATCTGCATGATCGACGGCACCAGCACCATGCGGATGATCGTGGCGTCGAGCAGTACCGCCACCGCCAGGCCGAAGCCGATGAACTGCACCACCAGGATCCGTGCAAAGGCGAAACTCCCGAAGACCACGATCATCACCAGCGCCGCCGAGGTGATCACCGATGCGGTGGCGGAGAGTCCCTCGCGGGTGGCCAGGGTGTTGTCTCCCGTGCGATCGTAGGCCTCCTTGATTCGCGCCAGCAGGAAGACTTCATAGTCCATCGACAGCCCGAACACCACCGCAAAGACCAGGACTGGGACCATCACGTAGATCGCCGAGGTCGCGCCGTCGATCCCGAAGAGTTGTGAGCCGATGCCGTACTGGAATACCAGCACGATCATCCCGAATGTCGCAGCCACCGAGAGCGAATTGAGCAGCACCGCCTTGATCGGGACGAGCACCGACCGGAAGACGATCGCCAGCATCAGCGCGGTGACGCCGAGGATCAGGGCGATGATCAGCGGGAAGCGGTCGAGCAGGATCTTCTGGAAGTCGACGGCGCCGGCGATATACCCGCCCACATGCACGTCGGCACCCTTGAGTTGGCGGATCGACTCACCCTGGACGAGCCCGCGGACGTCGCGCACCACCACCATACCGGTGGTGAGCGAGGTGGTGTCGTGGAGCACCACGTCGACCAGTGTCGCGCGGCCGTCGCGCGAGAGGTATGCATCGATGAAGTCGGGATAGCGCGCCCGCACCGTGTCGGGCTCGCTGTACAGCAGCGAGTATTCCAGGATCCCGCTACCCGGAGAGATGTCCACCAGCGACTTGACGTCAGCCACCCGCGGGTCGGCGCGGAGTGAATCGGAGAGTTTGCGCAGGCCGCGCAGTGCCGTGGCCGACGTCGCATCGGTTCCCTCCGGAAAATCGATCAGCACTCGTACCGGCTGGATGTATCCCGACGCGCCCATCCGCTCGAGCGCCTGCACCCCTGCCCCCGCCTCAGTCTGTACCGGCCACCACGCGCGGCTCGGCAGGCCGACCTTGATGAGCATCAGCGGCGCGGTGAGCAGTGCAATGGCGCCGGCACCCATCGCGAGTGCACGATAGGGGTGGCGCGAGAGCGACCGTGCCCACTTTTCCCAGATCTGTGGGCGGTGATACCAGGCAAGTCGGCGTGCCAGCCACTTTGGCCGGTCGATGGTCGGGCCGAGCATCGCCAGCACCGCCGGCAGCAGCGTCGTCGAGAGCAGCACCGCCACTGCCACTACCACCAGGCCTGCCACGCCGACGCTCCGGGTCTCGTGCAGCGGCGTCAGCAGCAGCGCTGCGAACCCCACCACCACCGTCATCCCCGAGGTGGCCACCGAATGCCCCGCGGTAGCGACGGTGCGTACTGCTGCCTCGGAGGGGCGAAGTCCGTGACCCATCTCCTCGCGGAACCTGGTGACGATCAGCAGGGAGTAGTCGATGCCCACGCCGAGGCCGATCATCGAGACCATGTTGAGGACGAACACGGACATCGGCATGATCTGGGCGAGGACGCCCACGATGGTGAGCGTGATCATGATCGCCATCACCCCTACCACGATCGGCAGCACCGCCGCCACGAGCGCCCCAAAGGCGAGGATCAGCAGTGCGAGGGTGATCGGCACCGCTGCCCGTTCGCTCCGGGTCGCGTCGTCCGCACTTGTGGTGCGCAGGTCGAGGTCGAGTGGTGCGCGGCCGGTGAGACGCACGGTGTACAGGTCGCGATCCGGCATCCGGCGCACCACTGAATCGAACGCGCTGCGCATCGGCACCACGAGCTTTGCGGTGGAATCGCGGTCGACGTTGAGGGCCACGAGAAAGAAGGTGCTCCGGCCGTCCTTGCCGGTGAAGGTCGATTCTCCGGCGGAACGCGCCGAGATGACGGCCTGCACCCCGGGCTGTGCGCGGGCGGCCGCGATGAGGGCGTCGAGGACTGCGCCGGGCGCGCCGACGGTGATCCCCGGCGGCCCTTCGAGGGTCACGACGAAGTATTCGGAGAGGGGGCGTTCGAAGCGCTCACTCAGCAGCGAATCGGCGATGCGCGCCTCGGTGACCCGCACCGAGCCGCCGCGCGGGTCGAGGCGCTCGAGCGTGTGGCCGGCACGAAATGCCGCCACGACGCCGATCGCCGCCCAGGTCGCCACCACGACCCATCGCCAGCGGACCAGCGCCCGCCCAAGGTGTTCGAACACCGCACAATGGTACGAGCGCCGCTGTCGTGACGCCAGCGGACATGCTGGCACTCGCACGATCGACGTGGTCCGGCCGATATTGAGGGATGATGCCTCGCCTTCCCCTCATCCTCGCCGTCGTAATCGGTGGACTGATTCTCACCGACATGGTGCTGCGCCCCAATGATCGGGCTCGGGCCTCCACCAATGTTGCGCCTGCGATCACCGACGAAGTCCTGAGTGCCCCGCCAACCCGCCGGCCGTATGTCGAGATCCTCCCGGGCAGCGTCGGGCCGGCTGTGGGCACACCCACCATCGATCTGCGCGCACGCCTGGCGATTCGCCAGCGGATCGAGCGCGAGGGCGGCCGGGTGTATCTCGACTCGATGCTCGCCACCACCGACTCGACGCTGGTCCGGTGGTCGGATGTGCGCTCCCGTGAACTCACTGTGGTGATGGTGGTCGACAGCGCGATCACGGGCTGGGACCCCACCGCCACCGACGATGTGCTCGGCGCGGTCCGCGCGTGGCAGGGCAACGGATCAGGGCTTGGCCTCCGTCTCGTGCCGAAGGGCCCGGCGAACGTCACCATCCGGTGGGTGCCGTACATCGATTCGGCACAGACCGGTGCCACCACCGTCGAGTGGGGTGACAACGGCGAGATCCGCAGCGCCACGGTCACGCTCGCACTTCGGCAAGGTCGCGACTCCATCGTGATCCCGGCGTACGGTCGTCGTCGCGTCGCGGTGCACGAGCTCGGTCACGCCCTCGGCCTCCCGCATTCGTCACGCGACGACGACGCGATGTTCCGCTCGTCACCACAGGATGCACCGTCGCGTCGCGACCAGGCAACGCTCCTCCTCCTCTACTCGGTACCACCCGGTCCGCTGCGCACACCGTGACGATGTGACACTCAGAGCGCCCCTTGTTCGTCATGGTTGTTCATGAGGTCACTCCCACGCGCCGCGTTCCTGATTGCACTGCTCGGTGTCTCCACTGTGCCCGTTCACGCCCAGAGTCGGTTCGGTGGAGTTGACGTCGCGGTGCGCGCTGGCATCGCGCGCGGTGTGTACCCTGGTGCCGTGGTGGTGGTAGGTCGTGCCGACACCGTGCTCTATGCTCGCGGTTACGGCCACTTCACGTGGAGTCACAAGTCGCCGGTCCCCGATCCCGAGACCGCGCTGTGGGACCTGGCGTCGCTCAGCAAGGTTCTTGGCACCGCCAGCGCCCTCGCCGTGCTCGCTGCCGACCGTCGCATCGACCTCGATGCATCGGTGCAGACCTATCTCCCCGAGTTCGCGGGAACCGGCAAGGAACGCGTTACGGTGCGCATGCTGCTCGACCACACCAGTGGGCTTCCCGCGTACGCACAGCTCTATCGCAGCGCATCGTCCGCCGAGGCGATTGCCCGACTCTTCGCGATCCCGCTGCAGCGCAGCGTCGGTACCTCGCCGATCTACAGCGACCTCAATGCGATGCTCGCGGGGCTCGTGATCGAGCGGGTGAGTGGACAAGGTCTCGACAAGTTCGCCGAAGCCACGGTGTTCATCCCGCTGGGGATGCGCGCGACGCGATACCGCCCCGCTGACATCGACAAGGTACGCGTGGTGCCCACGGCGCTGTTGCGCGGAAAGAGCATGTCGGGGGTAGTCAATGATGAGAACGCGCGCCGGTTGAACGGCGTTGCGGGCCACGCCGGGCTGTTCTCCACCGGACTTGATGTCGCGCGGTTTGCGCAGTCGTGGCTGCGAATCACCCCGCTGTCCGCGCCATGGGCCGACGCCGCCACGTTGCTGCAGTTTTTTCAGCGCACCCCGCAAAGTGGCTCGCGCGCGCTCGGCTGGGACACGCCCGAAGTTTCGGCCACCGGCAGTCCGTCCGCGTTCGGGCGGTGCGCCAGTGAATCGACGTTCGGGCACACGGGATGGACCGGTACCGCGCTCTGGATCGATCGCGACGCCGATCTCTTCGTGGTCTTCCTCACCAACCGCAGCTATTCCCCGCACACTCGCGGCTCGTCGTTCACCCAGCTCCGCCTTGTCCGCGCCGACGTGTCCGACGCGGTCCGCCGAGCGGTTGGCGCGTGCGCCTCACCCCTCAGCGCAGCCGACTAGGCGTCAGTTGCCGAGGAAGGCCCTGACGCGTGGATCCATGCGCTCGGGAGTCCAGTACGGCTCCCATACCAGGTCCACATCGACCGTGGTGATCCCCTCAAGGTCCGCCACCGTCTTTCGCACATCCTCCATGATCTCGGCGCCGGCGGGGCATCCCGGTGAGGTTAGCGTCATCGTCACCCGAGCGGCACCCTCATCCGACACGGTGACATCGTAGATCAACCCGATGTCGATCACGTTGAGCCCGAGCTCCGGGTCCTTCACCGCGCGCAACGATTTGCGGGCGATCTCGGCGGTAGTGACAACGGACATGGTGACTTCCTCGGTGTTGCAGTTGATAAAATGCCGTGCCGATCAGGTCGTGGTGGCAGGGGCCAGCGCATCGAGCAGCGTCTGCCCGAACTCGCGCACCTGCCAGCGTCGCACCTCGCGAAGCTCGCCCAGTGCCTCGAGGTCTTCCGGAACAACACGCGCAACGGCCTCGAGGGTTCCGTTCGGACAGAGGACGCCGGGTGCGATCTGGTAATCGGTGGCGAGCCGGTTTCGGACCCGTTTGAGCGCCTCGAGTCGGGCCTCGTACTCGGGATCGGCCATCCGGCGGGGTGTGCGCTCGACCCTCGGGAGGTCGGCATCGGGAATTGCGAGCCCCCGCTCGATCGCCGCCAGGATGTCGTCGCCGCGTCGCTCCAGTGTGTCGCGGCCGATCCCCCGGATCCGGCCCAGTTCCTCAGCGGTGCGAACCGGATGCTGCGCGAGCTGGAAGAGGACCTCGTTGCCCGCAACCCGGAAGCTCGCGCGGTCGAGCTTGGACGAGAGCTCCTCCCGCCAGACATAGAGCTCCCTGAGGAGCGCCAGTGAGCGCCGATCAAGCGCCTTGGCGCCCTTGAGGCGCATGAACCCGGTATAGGGTTCCGCAGTCGACCCGGTCCAGCGGGTGCCCTCGGTGAGATCCAACTCCTCCGCGACCCACTCCATGCGACCGAGCTCTACCAGTTTTTTGCGTAGTATGTCACGCAACTCACACAGGTGACTGGTGTCCCCGGCAGCGTACGCGAGCATCGGCGGAGTCAGCGGCCTGGCCGACCAATCGGCGCGCTGGAACCGCTTGTCGGCGGTGATCCCGAAGTACTTCTGAAGGAGTGCGCCCAGGCCGATCCCGGATTCGTTGAGGAACTGAGCGGCGATTCGGGTGTCGAAGAGGTTGTTGGCGTGAAAGCCGAATTCCTTGTCGAAGAGCCGGAGGTCATAGTCGGCGTCGTGGAACACTTTCTCCACGGCGGGGTCGGCGAGCAGGGCTCCGATCGGGTCGAGACTCCCCACGCCCAGTGGGTCGATCACCGCGGTGAGGTCGCGGGTCGAGAGCTGAATCAGGTAGATCCGGTCGAGGTAGCGATGGAACGACGCGGCCTCGGTATCGATGGCGAGCAGCGGCGCGCCCGCCACCTCGGCCAGCAGGGCGGCGAACGTGTCGGGGCGGTCGACCAGGCGGGGTCCGGTCACTCGCGCCGCTTGGCGACCTGCTCAAGGCCGTCGGCGATGTCCTCAAGGGCCTTGGCGAGGGTCTTGTAGAAATCAGGATCGGGGGCTGCCTCGCCGCCGATCGATCCGTCGAGGTAGATCTTGCGGGACAACTTGGCGGCGTGCCGGATGTAGTCGACCGTCGGGGCCATCGGGCCTCCACTTGAGGTAGGCCCGAAACGTAGTGGAGGTGTGAAACTGGCGGGGGGTCAGTCGTCGTGAGAGATGGCGGACCTGGTGGAAATTCCCGTTCACCGCCGCCATCGAATGCAGCCCGCCTGAGAGGCGCTCCCCCGGGGCCACGAACATCTGGCCGGTCCTGAGGGAGCGACCTTCGCGTTTACCCCTGGCGCTTGCCTACTTGCGGGGGCGCCCCGGCGGATCGTCCGACTCGAAGATGTCGTGGTTCTTCGCGATGTAGGCCTGCAGGTTCTCCGGGACATCCTCTTCCGGGTAGATCGCGCTCACCGGGCACTCCGGCTCGCAGGCGCCGCAGTCGATGCATTCATCGGGATGAATGAAGAGCTGCTCTTCGCCCTCGTAGATGCAGTCCACTGGACAGACATCGACGCAGGCGCGGTCCTTCACACTTATGCATGCTTCCGTGATCACGTACGGCATCGACTTGACCTTTCCGGCTCGTAACGGGTTGGGGTGATGCGGGCGGGGAGCACGCGTCACTGAAGCTAGAGTAGGAACGTCCACCCGCGCCGCGCAAGTCCCGCGTCGTGCTTACCAGCGCGCGCCGCCGCGAATTGTCGGCCTTGCCGCGTTACGTTTGGTGCGATGCGCCTCCCTCCAGCCGCCACGATCGCCGCCCTCCTGATGCTCGCTCCGGCTGCCCTCACGGCCCGGCAGGCCAGCCCCAATGCATGTTCGGCGGGCACCGCGCTGGTGTTGAGCGGGGGCGGTGCCAAGGGGATGGCACACGTCGGTGTCCTCGCCGCGCTCGACGAGGCCGGCATCCGCCCCGACCTGGTGGTCGGGAGCTCGATGGGTGCGGTGATCGGCGCGCTCTACGCCTCCGGCCACAGTGCGCGCGAGATCGATTCGATGATGCGGAGCCTCCCACTCGCCCGCGCCTTCCGCACTGTGGTTCCGCGCGGCTCGGCGGCCTGGGGTGCGGTGGTGCCCCAATTGGTGTTCGAGGAAGGCCCGTTTGGCTACGCGGTGCAGAACGTCGCGGTACGAGTCGCCGACGCGAACGCGCTCCTCAATAGCGCGCTCCTTCGGGGCAACCTGATTGCGCGCGGCGACTTCCGGCGCCTGCCGATCTCGCTTCGCGTGGTCGCGACCGACATGCGCGACCGTAGTGTGGTGGTGCTTGACAGCGGCGACCTCGCCCAGGCCGTGCGTGCGAGCATCGCCATTCCGCTGGTCTTCCCGCCAGAGCTGGTCGGTACCCGCACCCTCGCCGATGGCGGGTTGTCGGCCAACATTCCCGCAGCAATCGCGCGCCGTCAGGGCGCCCATCGCTTGCTGATCAGCGACGTCACAGAAACACCCGATGATTCGCTCAATCTCGCATCACCGTTCGTGGTGGCCGATCGCCTCCTCAATTGGCTCTTCCGCCAGCCGCCCGAGTTGCTCACCACCGACGACCTCTATCTCCGCAGCGACGTGCGCGGCTTCAGTGCGCTCGACTTTTCCCCCGAGTCTATCGATTCGTTGATTCGCGTCGGCCGCCGCGCCGCCGAGCGCATGCTGGTCGCTTGGAAATGCACGCCTGTTGCACCTGATGCCATTCACTTGCCCAACGTGTTGCCGAGTTGGCTCAGTGGCGTGATCGATGATCCGGACGATGTCGATGGTACGCAGCTCATCCGCCGTGCCCTGGTACTCGATGCAGGGACCTCACTCGACCTCGCGTTGCTCAATGAGCGACTCAATGTGCTGAACGATCGCGAACTGTTTCGCGAGCTCTGGCTCAATCCGCAGGGCGCCGGCGATTCGGTGTACTTCAAGCCGGAGGTGCGCCGTCTGCCGCGTCGTGTTGCCGGTGTTGCTGTCGCATTCGACGCCGAACTGGGCGGCAGGGCGTGGGGCGGGTTGGTTGATCGGCGGCTCCCCGTCATCGGCGTGGAGGCCGCCGCGATCCTCACCGTCGGCAAGTTTCGGAGCGACCTGAGTGTATCGGCGCGCCGACCGACCCTCCTCGGGCAGAAGGCAATCACGCCGGTGGTCACCGCCTTGATCGGTGGTGAGGATGTGCGTCGATTCGATGGCGACGGCGTCGAACTGCGGCCCGACGACATCCGTGAGCTGGTGATGCGCGGTGGCATCGAGCGACACATCGGTCCCACGATCCGGCTCACGCTTGGTGGCGAGTTTCGCTCGTGGCACGAGAACGATCTCGTCACCCGGGTCGAGCGCAACCGCTCCGCGTATGGGCCGCGACTGGTCGCCGAGAAGCTCACCTCGGCACTCGACCGGGTCGCCACGCTCGAACTGGCCTGGACCACCGATTACGCACTCGCGCTCGGCGAGACGCGGTGGCGCGCCACCATCGGTGCCGTGGAGCTGGAACAGCGCGTTCGAGTGGGCGTCGGTGATCGCCTGCCGGAACACCGCACCTTCGCACTCGGCGGAGATGACGGTTTTCCCGGCCTGCACCTCGGCGAACGCCGTGGTGACCGCGAACTGTCGACGTCGCTTGCTGGTTCCGTGCCGGTGGTGGGTCCGCTGCGCTTTCGCGTGACCGGTGCGGTCGGGCGCACGGCGTTCGGCGATGTCTCCGCAGCGGTCGAATCGGCGAACGAGCGCGGGTTCCGCGGAGGCGGACTTTTTGCCTCCGATGGTTGGCTGGCCGGAGTACGCGCCGGTTTTGCCAGCGAAACGCCGCTCGGCCCGGTGCGTGCCGAGTACGGGTGGAATGACGATGGCCGCACCGCGCTGCTGCTGCGGCTGGGAAGGTGGTTTTAGACGGAGAACGGAGAACGGAGAACGGACAGCGGAGAACGGATGACCGATGACCCTGTGCTGGAGGTCGTTGGTCGTTATCTGTGACCGAGCCGCGAGACGGGACCCCTGCACCGGTCGCGCCCTCGGAACTGACGGCCTCCGACTTGTTCCAATGTGAGACTAAATCACCGCGCCAGGTCTTCGCGCCATCCTAGTGGCGCGAATTGACTTAAGCTAGCCGGGGCCATATGATTTCTGGCCCATGGGGAATCAGGTCGTTTTGCCAGAAACTGAGTTCGCACCCGCGCTTTCGATGGGCCACCGAGGCCCCCGCGGGGAGATTCTGCTGTGCCTGAAGCGTGACGGCAGTGCCACGGCGAAGGACCTTGCCGGTGCGCTGTCGGTGTCGCTCAATGCGGTCCGGCACCATCTCCGGGAGCTCGAGGGCGAGGGCGTCGTTTGCTACGACCGCTCCCGTCGCGGGGTCGGTGCGCCGACCCACGCGTATCGGCTCAGCGCTTCGGGGCACGCCCTTTTTCCCGATCGGTACGAGCAGACCGTTGCTGCGCTGCTCGACCATGTCGTGCGAACAGAGGGTCGTCAGGCTGCCGTGGCGCTCCTGGAGGCGCAGTATCGTGCGCTGGCCGAGCGGCTCAAGGTGGAGACGGCAGGGATGGCGCCCGAGGAACGCGCGGCGGTGATCGCGCGTGTCCTGCACGAAGAGGGATACATGGCCACCTGGGCGGACGCCGAGGATGGTGGCTTGCTGACTGAATCGAACTGTCCGCACCGGTTCATCGCCGAGCGCTTTCCCGAACTTTGCGACGCCGAAGAGGCGTTTCTGGCGCAGGTGTTCGTGGGATCGGTGGAGCGTCGCTCGC
>JBKJMX010000095.1:0-11338 GCA_046596135.1 Gemmatimonadales bacterium | reverse complement strand
CCGGTCTCGAGGCGCGATTTCACGCTATCCTTCTGAAGCATGTAGCTCACCGTGAAATGCTTCCCCGCCTCGCGAAGGAAGTCGAAGAGCCGCAGTGGTGCCAGCCATGCGGCGTTGTCGCGGAGGAGCGCGCCGTTGCCGGACTGGCTGAAGTCGAAGAAGCGCCCGAGCTGTGCCTGCAGCGCAACGGTGTTCTCCCCCACCACAACCGGGTCGAGCATTGGGCGCTCGTCGCGCTTGCCCGACGGATCTCCCACCAGCCCTGTGCCGCCACCAACCAGTACGATCGGCCGACCGCCGAGCCGCTGGAGCCAGGCAAGCGCCATGACCGGGACGAGGTTCCCGACATGCAACGAGGCCGCGGTGGGATCGAAACCCACGTATCCCACGATCGGCCCCGCCTCAAGGCGGGACTGAAGGGCAGGGGTGGCATCGTGCACCATCCCCCTCGCGGTGAGGACATCCCAAAGGCCGGTCATGGGGGCGCAAGATGCCGCCGACACGCGGGGACGTGCAAGGTGAAGCGGTCGGCGATAGCTTCCCCGACATGAATAGCACTGCAGCCCGGGTCCGTCGCTGGTGGAAGAGGGCACCGACCCGGCGACGGGTCAGCTACTTCTTTGCCGGCTCATTCGTCGTCTCGCTGGGCATCATCCTGGCCGCCTGGTACACCGCGTGCGCCGGGACTGCCTGTCCCGCCATCAGCAGGCTCAACGAGTTCGATCCCATCCAGGCGTCGAAGGTGTACGCTGCCGATGGGCGCCGCATTACCGACTATGGCACGGAGCGCCGCACGGTCAAGATGCTCCGCGAAATGTCACCGGCCATACCGGCGGCATTCTTGGCGGTCGAGGACAAGCGATTCTACGAACACCACGGCGTCGATTGGATCCGCTTCTTCGGCGCAATCAAGAACAACATCCTCAGCGGCGGTATGAACGAGGGCTTCTCGACCATCACGATGCAGCTCGCAGGCAATCTCTTCCCCGATCAGATCGATCGTCGCCGCCGGGGCATCGGCGGTATCCCGCGGAAGATTCGCGAGGCGCGCTTTGCCACCGAGATCGAGAAGCGCTACTCGAAGGACCGCATCCTCGAGCTCTACCTCAACCAGATCTCGCTCGGCAGCCGCGCTTTCGGCGTGGAAGAGGCGTCGCAGCGCTACTTCGGGAAGTCGTCCGAGCAGGTCAACGTGGCGGAGGCAGCGATGCTCGCCGCACTCCCCAAGGCCCCCGAACGCTATAACCCGCGCAAGAGCCCACGCGCCGCCGTGACCCGCCGCAACGTCGTCATCGACCTCCTGCACGACGACGGCGCACTGACCGCCGAGGAAGCCGATACCTGGAAGGCATATCCGCTCACTCTCTCGGCGCGGCCCGACAACAGCACCCTGGGCGAGTACTTCGTCGAGTACGTCCGAATCCAGTTGGGGAAGCGCTTCGGCGGCGACCTGTACAGCAAGGGCCTGCGGATCTACACCACCCTCGACCTCGACGCGCAGGCCGCTGCAGAACGCGCCATGGAGGAACAGCTCCAGCGGATCGAGCGCGACGAACTCGGCAAGTTCCCGCACAAGAGCTACGCCGACTACCTCGAGAGTGGCCAGCGCGGGGTAGAGGGAAACGGCAACAGTTCGCCCTACCTGCAGGGCGCTGCCGTGGTGATGGAGGCCAAGACAGGGAACATCATCGCGATGGTGGGCGGCCGCGACTTCGGCGACTCGAAGTACAACCGTGCGGTGCAGGCCGAGCGCCAGCCCGGGTCGACGTTCAAGCCGATCGTGTATGCGGCAGCACTCGAGCAGGGGATGTCGCTGGAGGACTACGAGACCGATTCACCGGTCTCGATCCCGGTCTCGGGCCAGCCCAATTGGGAGCCCGGCAACTACGATGGCCGCTTCAGCGGTGCCACGATGACGATGCGCGAGGCGATCTGGAAGTCCACCAACAGCGTGGCAGTACGGGTCGGGCTTCGCGCAGGGGTCGGTAATATCGTCCAGATGGCACGCCGCTTCGGGATCACCACACCGCTGCCGCGCGTGCCAGCGATCACACTGGGCGCAGCGTCGGTGCACCCGCTCGAACTGATTGCCGGCTATTCCACCTTTGCGAACCTCGGCACCCGCGTCGTTCCGAATGTGATCCTCCGGGTCGAGGACAGCGACGGGCACATTCTCTGGGAACCGGAAGTGGAAAGGGTGCAGGTGTTGAGCGACGCCGTGGCGTGGGCGCTCAATTCGGCGCTGCGGGGGGTCGTCACCAACGGCACCGCGTCGTCTTCGGTGTACCGCGCCGGATTCCAGATTCCCTCCGGCGGCAAGACTGGTACAACCAACGACTATCGCGACGTCTGGTATGTCGGCTTCACGTCGGACCTCGTCGCAGGGGTGTGGATCGGATTCGACCGACCGGAGAAGATCATGCCCAACGCACAGGGCGGTCGACTTGCCGCACCGGCGTTCACGGCGATGATGCTCGAGATCTACCAGCGCCGGAAGGCGCCACCGGCATGGCCTGAGCCGGAGCAGGTGATGGTGCCGGTGGAGATCGACCGAACCACAGGTTTCAAGGCCACACCGTTCTGTCCCGAAGACGTGCGCGAGACGAGGTACTTTGCCCCCGGCTCCGAGCCGAAGGAGTTCTGCCCGTTGCACTCGCCGTTCCGGCCCGGCGGAGAGCCCTGACGCTGCGACGGCTCTCCGCTCCGTGGCTGCTTCCCGTGTCCGGGCCAGCAGTCGCCGACGGCGCGGTGTTGATCGATGATGCCGGCCGGATCATCGCGGCCGGCAGGGATTCGGAGGTGCCGTCGCCGCCCGACGGCGAGACGGTGGCCTATCCGGGCTGCGCGCTCATCCCGGGACTCGTCAATACCCACACACACCTGGAGCTCACCGGTCTCGCGGGAGCGGTGGACGACGAAGACTTCGTCGAGTGGATCCGCCACCTCATCGCGGTGAAGTCGGAGCGGAGCGATGAGGCATTCTTCGACGCAGCCTCGCGCGGCATCGAGAGTTGCTGGAGACAGGGCGTCACCACCATTTGCGACACCGGGAGCACTGGCCAGGTGATTGCCGCGCTCGCCGCGCTGCGTGCCAGCGGCGTGGCTCACCACGAAGTGTTCGGCATGCATCCCGAAGAGTGCGCTCCGGCCATGCGCGCTTTCGGGCGTGACCTCAACCGACTCGCCCATCACGCCACCGGCCGCGTCGGGCTGGGCGTCTCTCCTCATGCCCCCTACACCGTGAGTGGCGCGCTCTACCGAGCCAGCGCGGAGCTGGCGCGCGCGCACGGGGTCCCGATTGCGGTTCACGTCGCGGAACCGATTGATGAGGTGAATCTCCTTCGCGATTTCACCGGCACGTTCGCCGACATGTGGCGCGCCCGCGGCGTGCCGCGACCGTCGGCGGAGCCGGTTTCCCCGGTGGCATGGCTGGAGGCGCATGGCGTGCTTGGTGCCGACACGCTCTGCATCCACGCCGTGCAGGTCGACGAGCCCGACGTCGACCTGCTGGTCAGGCACCAGTGCGCGGTCGCCCATTGCCCGCGCTCGAACATGAGGCACCATGCCGCGCGCGCCCCGGTCGGCATGTTCGTGGAGCGCGGGCTGCGAATCGGCCTTGGCACCGATTCAGAGGTGAGCGTGGCGCCGATCGACCTGCTGGCGGAGGCTCGTGACGCGCGACGGATCGCCGGCTGGACCGCGACTGAGACCCTGCGGGTTCTCACGTTGGGCGGCGCGGAGGCACTCGGGCTTGGCAGTGAAGTTGGTGCACTCGCCCCGGGCTACTGGGGAGATGTGGTGGCGATGGAGATAGGCGACGCACCCGACCCCGCCGACGCGGTGCTGCAATGCGACCCCGACGCAGTCCGCGCGACCTGGCTCGGCGGACGCCGTCCCCTTGTTTCGCAGGGGGCGCCATGATAATCATGGAGGTCCCCTCCCGGAGCCGTGGGTGCGCTGTCTTGCCCTCAATGCATCGTTCGAACCCCTCACCATGGTTCCGACCCGTCGGGCGCTGCGGCTCGTCATCGACGGGAAGGCCGAGATTGTCGAAGCCGACGGGAACGAGCTGATACGAAGTGTTCGAATGCGAATGCCGAGACCGGCGATCATCCGTCTCGTTCGGTTCGTGCACGTCCCCCGCCGCTTCCGCCGTCAGGTCACCAACACATTCCTTTTCGCCCGGGATGGCTACCGCTGCCAGTATTGCTCGCGCACTCCGGCGGTGTTCCGAAGCCGTGAGTGCCTGACGCGCGATCACGTCATTCCGCAGTCGCGAGGTGGGACGAACGCGTGGGACAACGTCGTGACGGCGTGCTCGTCGTGCAACACCCGCAAGGGCAGCCACCTCCCGTCGGAATGCGGCATGCGTCCGCTGCACGCGCCGACCGAGCCGCATTTCGTCCACCTGTCGTGGGCGATACGCCGGCTCACCCCCACCCAGATGAAGTACATCCGTCTCTTCTATGGCGAGGATGCGCTCGAGGCGATCCGCAGCCGCTGAGCGCTCGCGCGCATGGGGCAATGGTCAGTTGCGGCGTCGCACCCGGAAGACGGGTGATTCCTGTGCAAGCTTGGCAGACGGCAGGCTCAGCGTCACGAGGAGGCGGGCGATCTGTGCGCCGATGCCACTCGCTGGTGCGGCGCCGCCGGGCAGTCGTTCAAGCCGGTCGAAGTCCTCCGATGTGAGTGTCGTGACTTCGAGTCGAACGGCGTAGTACCACTCCCCGTCCCTCGTGGGCGCGACCCCCCTCACTTCCTGCTGGCGCTCGTAGTGGAACCGGAGTTCCTCGACCGACGAGAACGCCGTGTCGGTGACGCGTCGCCCCCCCACCGTTTCGGTGAACCGGTACTGCTCGAGGAGTGGTTCCCGGCGAATCACGACGTCCCACTCGTTGACTGATCCCGGCGTATCGAACCCCGCGCGGGAACGCCAGAGCTGCAACCGCCAATGCAGCCGGATCGGATAGGACTTCTCGACCAGCGCGTCGCGCCATCGGTCTTCGTCAAAAAGATTGTACAGCCGGATGAGAGGCGTGCGACGATCGGGATGGGTCTTCATTTCCAGGCGCAGCGACTGCGCCGACGCCAAGGTCGGCACGCCGCAAAGCACGGCGAAGAGAAGGAGAAGCCGTCGCGCCACGGGGATCAGAAGCGGCGGCGAAGCCGTACGGAGAGCTGAGGCCCATCACCATCGGTGACCGACTTCGCCAGATAAACCCCGAACAGCCGACCCTCGAGGCCGACGCCGACGTCGGCGAGCCATTCGTCGAATGCCTGGATGCGGCTCGACGGAACTCGGCCGGCTCCCGACCCCGCAACCCAACCAGTTCCGGCATCGGCCAATACGATCAGGTCGGCCTGCTCCAGTCCGAGGGAGAAGCCGGCGAGGCGAGTGTTGATGCCGATGTCGATGGTCCGGCGCAACTCGACCTGTGCGAGGAGCTGCCGGTCGCACAGCGCCGTCGCAGCCGGGTCGGGCCGGCGCCGACGATCGCACGTGACCTCGCGGAATCCGTAACCCGATAACGGGTCCGCGCCCCCCATCGATCGGCGTCGTTGGACGGTGAGGGGGTCACCCCTCACCCATCCCGCGCCGGCAACCCGCACGTGCACGGCTTGGCGTGGGTCGAGACGAAGGTATCGCCGCACGTCGAACTCGATGTCTGTCGAGCCGTATCCGCTCGTGGGCAGGTCATCACGCACCAAGCTGGGCAGGGTGATCGGGCTGAGCTTGTCGCTGGTCACATGCTGCACGCTACCGCGCACGAGCCAGCCCGACAGCGGCCGGGCCGCATCGTCACGGCTGTCCCATTGCACCCTGGCACCGAGTGTTCGATAGTCGCCATCATCGATCGCGGGGTTCGGTCGCCACACCTCGTCGGCACGGAGCACCGTGAAGGCATCCACGGCGCGCACCGTTCGCTCCCGGTCCCAGCGTGCACCGAGCGTCGCTGTGAGAGTGGGTAGCGGACGGTAGGCGAGCGTTACGCCAACACCGTTGGAACTCATCCAGTCGCGGTAGTCCCGGCGCATCAGGAACGCCGTGAGTCCTGATTCCAGCGACGAGAAGGCTCGGTCGACGAGCGGCACGATGGTCGATCCGCCGTCGATATCCAGCGTGAGCGGTAGCGGCTCGAGTCGCGCGATCTCAATGCCGGCGCGCCAGCCGAAGTCCTTGCGCAGGCCGTCGGGATCGGCCGCCGTGCGCACGATGCCCGCGAGGTGGATTCGGATGGCCGTGACGTCGTCGGGCCGCCAGCGCAGCGTCGGACCGACCACGATGGGCAGACCCTCCACCCGGTTGTACGCATCGGCCTCGGCGCGTACGGTGGTCTCTACCGGCCCGGTCACGAACGTGGCGCTGGCCGAGGTGTACTCCGAAAGGCCCCGACGACGTGCTCGCAGCGTGATCGTCCCATCGGGCTGGGTGCCGACCGGCGCGACGCCGGCATACTCGCGCCGGCTCCCCTGGTGTATCGCCGCCGGTGCGAGGACGATTCGGCCACCCAGCACCAGGATGTTGCCCGTCACGCGGCCACCGTCATCGATCCGCACGTCACCGTTCAGGACGACGACGTTGCCGCGAACCGTCCCGGCGACCCGCAACGTGCCGCGATGGATGCCGAGGGTGCCCTCTATCGCGTTGCCTGCGGTTACCACGAGCGTGCCGTGGGTGCGCGTCGTCGTCGGGGCATTGAACTGGGCGATCGCGGCGCGCAGCACGGGGTCCGGAATCTCGTCGCCGGGCAGCGTATCGGACGTGCTGAAATCGATGGTGCGAGTCGAATCCTGGGCCGCGGCGTTGGGTGCGATCGTCGCGAACAGGCCGACGATGCCGAGAGTCATGATCCATCGCACGTGAACAGTCCAATGCATCATTCACTACCTCCACGAATTCCCAGTCGACGCATGCGGCGATAGAGGTTGCCGCGGTCGGTCTTCAGCAAGCGGGCCGCTTCGGCAATGTTCGCCGTGGCGGAGTGCAGTGCGCCCTCGATCAAACGACGTTCGTAGTCATCGAGCCGGTCGGTGAGCGGGCGGGTGTCGTCGCCGGTGAACGATTCGCCGGCGCCCGGCTCAGCCGCGACCGGCGCCGTGATCCGTAGCACGCGGGGGACGAGGTCACCAGTCACTTCGTCGCCGCCCACGATTGAGAGGCGCTCCACAAGGTTTGCGAGTTCCCGGATATTGCCAGGCCACGAATGGGCGCCGAGTTGGCGGAGCGCCTCGTCGGTAAAGCGGGTCGGATGGCGTGGCCGCAGCCGCGCAGCGAGGTGGCGTACCAGTTCGGGAAGGTCGCCCAGCCGGTCTCGCAGCGGTGGCACCTCGATCGGGAAGACATTGAGGCGAAAATACAGATCCTCCCGGAATGCGCCGATGGCGACGGCTTCTTCCAGGCGACGATTGGTGGCCGCAAGGACCCTGATATCAACACGCCGACTGCGCTCGGCGCCGATCCGCTGGATCTCCCCGCTCTCAAGCACCCGCAGCAGCTTGGCTTGCGCCTCGAGCTGGAGGTCGCCGACCTCGTCGAGAAAGAGGGTGCCGCCATCCGCGAGCTCGAATCGACCGATTCGCCGATCGGTGGCGCCTGTAAACGCCCCCCGTTCATGCCCGAACATCTCGCTCTCCACCAGGTCACGGGGGATCGCCGCGCAATTGACCGACACGAACGCCTCCGACGCGCGCGTGGAGAGCCGATGGATGGCGTTCGCGACGAGTTCCTTGCCGGTACCGCTTTCGCCGAGGATCAACACCCGGGCGTCGGTTCCGGCCACCTGACCGATGAGCTCTCGTACCCGCTCGATCTCCGGACTGGAGCCGATGAGGTCGGGCTCGGGGCCGAGCTGCTCGCGAAGCGCACGATTCTCGGCCTGCGTCCTGACCAGTGTCTCCGCGGAGCGGACGGCGACAAGGAGCGACTCGGGCGCGAGGGGTTTCTCGAGAAACTGGAAGGCACCCATCTGCACGGCGCGCACGGCGTCGGCAAGCTGGGCCTTGCCGCTCATCATGATCACGGGGATGTCGGCGTCGCCTCTGCGGATCTGCTCCAGCGTGGCCAGACCATCGGGGCCTGGCGGCATCATCAAGTCGAGCAGGATCAGGTCGGGATGGACATCGGGGAGGGCGAGGAGCGCGGCATTGCCATTGGGTGCCTCGGCCACGTCGAACCCTTCGGCCTTGAGCAGTGCACCCACCATCCGGCGAATGTTGGTCTCGTCGTCGACGATCAGGATTTTCGTGCTCATGCGCGGGACCGGACGGGGAAGGTGACGCGAGCATCGCGCCGCCAGTCCGCTGGCGCCGGGCCCGCAACGCATCCGGAAGGTAGTACCTGTGGTCGCCGGGACGGCGACCGGACGTATCTAGCGGCGGGGCGAGGCGAACATGTTGTAGACCCACCCAATCACGCGCCCGAACCCATACCCAACCACGAACGCATACACGAAGCCGATGAAGGCGCCGAGCGTCGTGACGCGGTAGCCGGGGAAGTAGGCGGCAAGAAGTTGCAGGTGCTGGCCAACGTTCTCGCCACTCTTGATCACGAGGACAATCGTCGCGACGAACAACCCGAGCCCGAAGATGAGCCCGAATGAGACGCCCCACGCCTGGGCGTTCAATTGCATCATCACGCGTTCGACCTCGCGCTCTTCTTCCTGTGTCAGGTCACTCATGCATGCTCCGGAACGGCGTTCAGATGTGATCGAGGAAGTCGCGGGTTTGCTCGTACTCAGCGCGCGCCCGCAGCACCACGAGCCGGACGCCAAGGACGGCGTTGCGGCAGAACGCGATAAACCATCCGGCCACGAACCCGACAAAACCGGCCCACGCGGCGCCCACGAGTGCCCCGCTCCATGTCACCGAATAACCGTTGAAATACTGCGCAACGAGATGGAGCGACAGGGAATCGGCCGTGCCCGTGGCGAGTGGGACCGCCGTCACGAAAAACATCACCAATGCCGCCGCGAAGCCAACACCCAGTCCGAGCGCGCGCTTGTGCAGCGGCCGGAAGAGCAGGGCGAGTTCGGGCTCCTGCGGCACCATGCGGCGTTCGCGCACCCTGCGCTCAGGTGTCCCCACGGCGGGTGACGGCAGCGGCGCCTCCGGGCGAAGATCATGCATGCATCAGCACCGGGGGTGGTAGGCGGAGGAGGTGGCGTGCCGCGCCAATTGCAGCGGCCAGCGCGTTGCCGAAATAATAGCCGAGATGAAGCGGGATCACCCCGAGCGCGAAGGACCAGCCACGCTGGGCGCCGAACCACCGATAGACCGCCAGGTTGCTCAGCACGAGCGCCAGGAGCGCGATCATGCCTGCAGCAGCCATCGCGATGCTTCCGAGCGGTGCGGCGGCGACGAGCATGGCAAATCCACTCGCGGCGAGGATCACCTTGATCTGTTCGGCGCGGCCCGTGTTGAGCGCCGCCGCTTTGCGCTGTCGACGCTCGAGCAGCAGCCCCATCCAGGGAATCCCGCGGTCGAACAGGTCTGTTCTCCACATACTCGTCAGCGTCCACCGCTTCAGGTGCGTCCCCTGGATCGACGGGTCGAGCAGTATGCGTCCGCCGCGATCACGCAGCCGGTAGCCGAGGTCGATGTCCTCGATCTGCGGCCGTGGGAATCGGGCGGTATCGAAGCCGCCCACCCGGCGGAAGGCGTCGCGACGGACCGCTCCGCAACCCGCCCAGAACGTCTCCGCGTCGCCCGCACCCACGAGATGGGTGTAGCGGTGCAGCAGGTTCCGGTATTCGGTGACAAGCCCACGCGCTTCGGGATGCGCGTCGTAGGAGCCGAACACCGCGACGAGCGCCGGGTCGGCGTCGATCACGTCAGTCACCCGTGCCAAGGCATCGGGATGCAGCCGGACGTCGGAGTCGACGAACATCAGCCAGTCGCCGGCTGCGACATTTGCGCCTTCGTTGCGCGCTCCGCCCGGGCCCCGCGGCGGTGCCGGAAGCTTGATCACCCGGTCGGCCCAGCGACGTGCCACTTCCGCGGTGTCGTCACGACTCGCGTCGTCGACCACGATGAGTTCCCAGGCGGATCTGGGCAGCGTGCTCGCGCAGAGTGCGGCGAGCGTATCGGGAAGCAGGTGTGCCGCCTGGTGCGCTGGCATGATCACACTGAGGCGTGGCGTCGGGGTCATGATGCCTTCCGGTGGGCAGTGTCGGCCGGCTCGGTGGTTGCCATGACGGGGCGCTCCAGCCGCTGCTCCTCGTGGTATTCGAAGTCGGTGTTCACGGCCCAGATATCGTGCGATGCGCCCTGCATGTTCCAGATCGCCATCATGGCGGTCAGCATCGAGTGGTCCTGGTTGTTGTACTTGTGCATCCCGTTGCGCCCGACGGTGTGCAGGTTCGGGATCGGGTCGATCCACTCGCGCACATCATCGAGATGTTCACGATAGGCCGCGTCATAGATGGGGTAGGCCTTGGGCATCCTGATTACGGTGCCGTCGCGAACCAGACCCGGGGGCACCAGCCCGAGTTGCTCAAGTTCCCGGGCCGCGAGCGCCACCAGGTCTTCATCGGACGATTCCCAGAGTCCGTCACCCTCGAAGCAGAAATACTCGAGCCCAAGGCAGGTATGCCCCGCCGTCGGCACCATGGCGGCGCTCCAGTTGTTGAAATTCTGGATGCGCCCGACCTGAACACCAGGCGTATGGATGTAGATCCAGTTGTCCGGAAAGAGATTCTCGGTCTCGAGGATGAGTGCTACCACGAGGAAGTCCCGGTATCGCAGGCCTTCTGCGGCGGTGCGCACCGGGGCCGGTGCGGCTGGCTTGAGCGCCCGCACGAGCGATCTCACGTCGGTGGTCGAGATCACGTGGTCGGCGGCGACGTAGTGGGCGCCGTCCGCTGTTTCCACGTTCACCCCGACCACCTCACCGTCAGTCAATTGGATTTCTCGCACGTAATGGCCGAGCAAGACTTCCGAACCCATCTCGCGGAGGCGATCGGTGCAGACCTCCCACATCTGTCCCGGTCCGAGCCGGGGGTAACGGAACTCGTTGATGAGGCTCTTGATGTGCACACTTCGGCGCTGCAAGGCAGTGGCGTTGAGGATCGCGCGGGCGAGCGACAGCCCCTGGATTCGTTGCGCTGCCCATTCGGCACGAATCTCGGTGCAGGGGATCCCCCACACCTTCTCGGTGTAGGTCTTGAAGAAGATCTCGTACAGGCGCTTGCCGAATCGATTGGTGACCCACTGCTCGAAGTTTTCCTCGATCGGCGAGGGCTTGAAGTGGGCCTTCAGGTAGCTGAGGACAATGCGAATGGCGTTGACAATGCCAAGCCCGCTGAGCGCGTTCATTGCCTTCAGCGGATAATCGAAGTAC
>JBKJMX010000039.1:0-8390 GCA_046596135.1 Gemmatimonadales bacterium | reverse complement strand
AGCGTCCTCAGTTGCTCTCAAGCGTGTCGTCGCCCGACAGATCGCCGCCGAGATGACTGCGCAGGGATTGACGAAGGCTGAACTCGCCCGACGGATGGCAACCAGCCGGGCCGCGGTTGATCGTCTCCTCGATCCAACCAACGAGGCCGTGACGCTCAACACACTGTCGAAGGCTGCCACGGCGGTTGGACGCGAGCTTCGTTTGGCGCTTGTTTAGCCAGGAAGCGCCACGTCGACCGCGACGACGTGCGAACCCTGCAGAAGTCCTTTTACCTGCAGGGATAGGGCGGCCATGAATAGTCGTTCGCCTTTGGGCGCTCTTGCCACAATCGCCGCTCTGTTGGCCTGCGCCGGCTGCCGCGACACCAAGCCCGGTGCGACGATTCCGGAAAGCGAAACCCTCGCCGCGCTCCCTCTGACAACAATGGGCACAAACACCGACTCGATTCGAGTCGAGATGGGGCCGGAGGTCTACCGGCTCGGAAATCCCGCAAAAACGGATCTCGAGTTCTTCGGCATTGTCGGCGCGGGCGCAGTGTTCGACAACGGATCGGCGATCATTATCGATTGGAAAACAAAGCAGGTGGTTTCCGCCGACTCGAACGGCAGGGCAGCGCTATTCGCGCGGCACGGCAGTGGTCCCGGTGAGATCGAGTTTCCCATCGCGGTGCTCGCCGACATTGGTGGCAACGTCGGCATCTTGGATCCAGCGCTCTCTCGTCTCACCAGGTTCACCTTGGTGGGCAACATCGCAACGAGGGTCGATGAGTATCGTGCAACGGGTGAACCCGCGCGGGCCTGTTCGAGTGGGTCAGGCTATGTCGTTCTGCAGAAGCTGCCGCAGGTGAATGCCGTCATCTCGCATTATGCGCTTGACGGCCAGCTCAAGGCGAGATTCGGACCGCCATTCGCCGCCGGGTCACCGTTCAGGGCAATGATCCACACCGCCGGTCGGGTGGCATGCGATGGGCGAGACGCCCGGGTCGTCGTTGCGACTCAGGCGGGCGAGCTTCTTTCATACGAACTGGACGGTCGGTTCAATTGGCGCAAGTCGATTCCCGACGCCGAACCGCCCGAGGAGTTCGGGTCGGACGGCGAGATTGGGTTCCGGATGATTCCTGAAGGTGCGCCGCGCTCACGCTGGCTCGCCTCGCTGACTGTGCTTCCCGGTGGGTTGGGCGCGGTACAACTGCAGGAATACATCCGTGGACCCAGTGGGTCTGACAACGACGTATTGCCAACGCGAGTGCTCACGAAACTCTTCGAGCTTGCGTCCGGGCGCCTCGTCGGTGAGCAGGACGACATTCCAGTCATCTTGCACGCATCCGAGCACCACGTGCTCCTCCGCCACCGCGATGCTGATGACCAGCAGTGGGTGAGTGTCGCGCGGTACCATTTGGTGGGAGCGGGTGAGGCTCGTAGCGTGCGCTAACCGCTTCGTCACCGATTCGTCATGATATAGCGACCCGCCGGTGAAGTCCTGGCCTCAGGTTGTAATGGCAGGCCAACTTCACATGAGAGGTCGGGATGTTCGACCAGCTTGTCGAGTCGAGGCCGAGGCGCGAGCGCACGGCCGGTGGAATGTTGGTATCAGTCGTGGTGCATGGCGTGATGATCACCGGCGCAGCCATCGCCACCAGCAGTGTTGCCGAGCCGCCGTCGGCGTCTGCACGCGATACCACGTTGTTCGTGATGCGACCGCCACCGCTCCAAGTAGTGCAGGTGCAGCAATCACGTATCACCCCGCTCGCCGTCGCGCAGCCGCAGGGATTTCAAGTAATAGATCCACCCGATCGCATCCCCACCGACATACCGCCGGTCGAACTGTCGGAACGCTTCGACGCGTCACGGTTCAGTGGGCACCGTATCGACGGCGGCGCGCCGGGTGGCGTGCCGTGGTCCCCAGCACCGGATAGCGTGCTCTCCAGTCGCCGCTTTACGATCGACCAGGTCGATGTCCCGGCCGTCTACCTCGGCGGCGCCGCGCCGCGCCGCGCCGCGCTATCCGGGGGTGCTCCGGTTGGCCGGCGTCGAGGGGCGTGTGACGCTGGAGTTTGTGGTCGGCGCCGACGGCAGGGTCGAGGCGTCAAGCATCCGGGTGATGGCCACCACGAACGCGGACTTCGACGCAGCGTCGATCGCAGCGGTTCGGGGCTCGCGCTTCCGGCCCGCGAGAATCGGCGGCCGACCGGTACGCCAGCTGGTGCGTCAGGTGGTGCGATTCACCATCGAACGCTGACGGTTGGTCAGGCGAGCGAGTGGCGGTGCACCTCACCCGAGGCGGTGCGGTCTGCGACGACGACGTAGAGTTGCCGGTCGGACACCGACACCGCCATCCGGGTCCGGCGCTCGATCAGCTCGACCACGGCGTCGATGAACTCGCGATCGAAGCTGTAGATCTCGAGGGCGTCCGCCCGGTGGATCCGCTCGCCATCGAGCTGGGCCAGGAGGACGCGCGGGTCCTTGTGAGTGTAGACCGCGACCCGCGGCGTCGCCTTGCTCACCCTGTGCAGCCGGGCTGCGTCGGGCGATCCGATCTCGATCCAGGCTTGGATTGTACCAGTGAGGTCGCGCACCGCGATCGGCGGATCATCGGGCTCGGAGATCCCTCGGCCGAAGGCGATGCCTTCGGCAAACTCGAGGCAGTAAGCCAACACCCGCGTCGCCAGATACTCGGGCGACTCCGACGGATGCCACGCCACCCGAAGCGCCAGCGTCTCGTAGACGCCGCGGTCGACGTCGGCGAGCTCGATATCGAAGTTGTAGATCGTGGCGGTGAGGGCCAGAAGATTCTCCAGTGAATTCGGCCTGCAAGGTAGCCGTGCCAGTTGACCCCACGTTCGGGTGCGGAGATACTCCGCCATGCTTCTCGTCCTCGACAACTACGACTCGTTCACCTTCAACCTGGTGCAGCACCTGGGTGAGCTGGGCGCCGACCCGCAGGTGGTGCGCAACGACCGGACCACGGTGGAGGGCGCGCTGGAGCGGGCGCCGACGGCCATCGTGGTCTCACCCGGCCCGTGTACGCCCTCGGAGGCAGGGATCTCGGTGGAGCTGATCCGTGCGGCGGCCGAGCAGGGGATTCCGGTGCTGGGGGTGTGCCTCGGTCACCAGGCGATCGGCGAGGCATTTGGCGCGACAGTAGTGCGCGCCGATCGGCAGATGCACGGCAAGACCACCGAAGTGGCCCATGATGGAAATGGCCTCTTCGACGGGATCCCGTCGCCGATGCCGGTGATGCGGTACCACTCGCTGGTGATCGACCCAGCGACCGTGCCGGCGGAGCTGGAGGTCACGGCGTGGTCGGGCGACCGCGACCGCGGGTCGGAAATCATGGCGGTGAAGCACCGGCACCACGCGGTGTGGGGGGTGCAGTTCCACCCCGAGTCGATTGCCACGCCCGATGGGAAGCGGTTGCTGGGGAATTTTTTGAGAATCGTGGGAGGCCATCGGGCTGACGTGTGAGCGGCTGGCGACATGCCGAGACATAGTCGGTTGCTCCGCAATTGCCCCTCCAGCAACAGCTTACGTGAGCCCCGACCACCACGGCACGACTTTTGACACCGGGCACCCCTCCCGATAGCTTTCATCGTGCCTGTTCTGCTTGTTGTGCCCGCCCGCGTCGGCTCGACGCGACTCCTGAGAAAACCCCTCCAGTTGTTGGCCGGGGCCCCATTGGTGGCCCGCGTCGTTGATCGCGCCCGCGACGTTCCCGGGATCGATCGCATCGTGGTGGGCACCGACTCCGAGGAGATCGTCGCCGCGCTCGCCGACCGAGAGGTCGAAGTCACCATGACCAGCGCCGATCACGAGAGCGGAACCGATCGTGTCGCCGAGGTGGCTGCACGCCCTGAATTCGCCGGCTACGACATCGTGGTAAATCTGCAGGGCGACGAACCGGACATGCCGGTGGCCGCCGTGACCGGCGCAATCGCCCGCGCCGCAGCCGGCGACGAGATCGGTACCGCCGCTGCACCGCTCGATCGCGCCCTCGTCAACGATCCAGCACGAGTCAAGGTGGTGTGCGACGCCCGCGGCCACGCGCTCTACTTCTCCCGCGCGCAGGTCCCGTACCTGCGCGACGAGGCCGACCTCGCCGGTGCCCGGTGGTGGCAGCACCTGGGTGTGTACGCGTACCGCCGCGACGCGCTTTTGCAGGTGACGAAGCTGCCACCGTGCCTCGCCGAGCGGATGGAACGACTCGAACAACTGCGCGCCCTCGATGCCGGCCTACGGATCGGCGTGGCATTCCTCGATGCATCTGCACCCTCAGGCATCGATACACCGGACGACCTGGCGGCCGCCGAAGCCCGCTGGAACGTCACTGTCCCGGGAAAGCGATGACCCCGTCCACCCGCACCACCAAGTACATCTTCGTCACCGGCGGCGTGGTCTCGTCGCTCGGCAAGGGCATCGCCGCCGCGTCGCTGGGCCGTCTCCTGGTCCAGCGCGGGCTGTCGGTGACGATGCAGAAGTTCGATCCGTACATCAACGTCGATCCGGGGACGATGTCCCCGTTCCAGCACGGCGAGGTGTTCGTCACCGATGATGGCGCCGAGACCGACCTCGACCTGGGGCACTACGAGCGGTTCATCGATCGAGCGCTGTCACAGCAGAACAACATCACCACCGGGCGGGTCTACCAGACCGTCATCGGCAAGGAACGTCGCGGCGAGTACCTCGGCGGGACCGTGCAGGTGATCCCGCACATCACCGACGAGATCAAGTCAGCGCTCAAACGCACCGCCCCCGGTCACGACGTGGTGATCATCGAGATCGGTGGTACGGTGGGTGACATCGAGTCGCTGCCGTTCCTCGAGGCGATCCGCCAGTTCCGCCAGGACGTGGGCCGCGAGAACTCGCTGTTCGTGCACCTGACCTTGGTGCCATGGATTGCCGCGGCAGGCGAGCTCAAGACCAAGCCAACCCAGCATTCGGTACGCGACCTGATGCAAGTCGGGATCCAGCCCGACATGTTGATCTGCCGCAGTGAGCAGCCGCTCAACGCCGAGATCAAGCGCAAGATCGCTCTCTTCTGCAACGTCGACTTCAACAGCGTGATCGAGAGTCCCGACGTCAAGAGCATCTACGAGTTGCCGCTCCGCTTTCACGAGCAGGGTTTCGATCGCGAGGTGTGCGAACGTCTGCACCTTGAGACCCGCGAGCCCGACCTCACCGAGTGGAGCGAACTGGTGGGGCGCATCCTGCATCCGGAACACAGGGTGCGGATCGCCGTGGTCGGCAAGTACACCGATTACTCAGATGCCTACAAGTCGGTGGGCGAGGCGCTGCTGCACGGCGGCATCCCGGCCAATGCTGGCGTGTCGATCAGCTGGATATCGAGTGATCGCTTCGACACCGAGGATCCGGCCGACGTGCTCGCCGGCCACGACGGCCTGCTCGTGCCTGGCGGCTTCGGGATCCGTGGGATTGAGGGGATGATCCGCGCGATTCGCTACGCCCGCGAGAACAAGCTGCCGTTCTTCGGCATCTGTCTCGGCCTCCAGGTCGCGATCATCGAGTACGCCCGCTCGGTGTGCGGGATGACCAACACGACGTCCACCGAGTTCGAACCGAAGTGCGAGGATCCGGTGATCGCCCTGATGGCGTCACAGCGTGACGTCACCGATCTCGGCGGCACCATGCGACTCGGCGCGTACGCAGCCCGCCTGACACCCAACAGCGCGGCTGCAAAGGCATACGGCACCACGGAGATCTCGGAACGCCATCGTCACCGGTGGGAAGTGAACAACGCGTACCGCGACGTGCTGGCTGAGCACGGGATGCGCCTCTCGGGTCGCTCGCCTGATGGCGGCCTGGTCGAGATGATCGAACTGCCCGATCACCCGTGGTTTGTCGGCTGCCAGTTCCACCCGGAACTCAAGTCGCGCCCGACCCGCCCTCACCCGCTCTTCGCGGCGTTCATCGCAGCGGCACTCGAGCACAAGCACGCTACCAGGAATGCGGAACGCGCCGCGGTCGAGACCGCAGCACGGTGATCTGGCAATTCGGCGCGTCGCCATTCCTGATCGCGGGGCCGTGCGTGGTCGAACACCCCGACACGATGCGTCGCGTGGCCGACGTGCTCGCATCGATTGGCGCGCGTCATGGGATCCCGGTCTGCTTCAAGGCGTCCTTCGACAAGGCCAACCGCGCCCGTGGCGACTCACCGCGGGGCCCGGGCATCGATGCCGGCCTCGCGGCGCTAGTCCGGGTACGTGAGGAAACCGGATTGCCGATCCTGACCGACGTGCATGAAGTCTCCCAGGTGAGTGCCGCGGCCGACGTCGTCGACGTGCTGCAGATCCCGGCGTTCCTCTCGCGCCAGACCGACCTCCTCATGGCTGCAGGTGCAACGGGGAAGCCGGTTAATGTGAAGAAGGGGCAGTGGATGCACGCCGAGGCGATGGCGGGCGCGCTCGACAAGGTGCGCGAGGGCGGGTCGCAAGAGGTGGCGTGCACCGAACGCGGGACTTTCTTCGGCTACGGCGACCTCGTCGTTGATTTCCGGAACTTCGAGCGGATGAAGCAGGCCACGGGTGCAGCGGTGATCTTTGATGCCACCCACAGCGTGCAGCAGCCGGGGCAGGCAGGCGGCGGCGCCAGTGGCGGACTCCGTGAGTTTATCCCCGCTCTCGCAGCGGCCGCAGCGGCTGCAGGCGCTGACGGCTTCTTCATCGAGACCCATCCCGATCCGTCGAGCGCGCTGTCCGACGCAGCCACCCAGTGGCCGCTCGCGGAGCTCGACGACCTGGTGGCGCGCGTGCTCGACGTCTGGCACGCTGCGCGGGAACGTCAGCGTGCTTGACCAGGCACTCGCTCGGCGGATTCGCCTCCTCGGCCTCGACGTTGACGGTGTCCTCACCGACAATGCGATCTTCGTCGGCGAGCATGCCGACGTGCGCGTCGAGCTCAAGCGTTTCGACATCCAGGACGGGCTCGGCATCGCGATGCTGCGCGACAGTGCGATCGAGGTGGCACTGGTGAGTGGCCGGATGTCCGCCGCCACCACTCATCGTGGCACCGAACTGAAGATCCCTCACATTTTGCAGGTGCGTGGCCCGACCAAGGTTCCCGCGATCGAGAAGCTGCTCGAGGAGCGCGGCATCGGGTGGGATGCGGTTGCGTTCGTTGGCGACGATCTCGCCGACATTCCGGTGCTTGAGCTGGCGGCACTCCCGATCGCGGTGGCCAACGCCCGCGACGAGGTAAAGGCACTCTGTCGCTGGGTCACGAACGCCGAGGGCGGGCACGGCGCGGTGCGTGAGGTGATCGACACGCTGCTCAAGGCGCGCGGCGAATGGGACGACACGCTTGCGCGCTACCTCGGTCGTGACGTGGTGGCCACATGAGCGACACCCTTGCAGCTGGCCAACGCACCCTTCGGCTCGAGGGCGAGTCGATCTTGGCCGCCGGCTCAAGGCTCGACGAGCGGTTCGTGCTTGCCGTCGACCTGCTCGCATCGGGCGGCAGGGTGCTCGTCACCGGGATCGGAAAGTCGGGAGTGATCGCGCAGAAGATCGCGTCGACGCTCACCTCCACCGGCACGCCCGCCACCTACCTCCATCCGATCGAGTCGATGCACGGCGACCTCGGCCTGGTCGAGCGCGACTCGGTGGCGATTGTGCTCAGCAAGAGCGGCGAGACCGATGAGCTCTTCGGCCTGCTCGCGGCGCTGGCACGGCTTGATGTGCCGATCATTGCGCTCACCGGTGACGCCAAGTCAACTCTTGCCCGTGCGTCGCGGGTGGTGCTCGACGCCGCAGTGGCCGAGGAGGCATGCCCGCACGACCTCGCCCCCACAGCCAGCACAGCGGTGGCACTCGCATTGGGTGATGCACTCGCCGTGGCGCTCCTCGAGCGGAAGGGATTTCGGCGCGACGACTTCGCGGCACTGCACCCTGGTGGACGCCTGGGCCGCAAGCTACTGCTGCGGGTGCGGGACGTGATGGAGGACGCGACGGCAGCGCTGCCGTCCACGGCGCCGATGTCGCAGGTGATCATGACGCTGGCGCACGGCCGGGGGATCGCGATGATCGTTGAAGATCAGGCGCTCACCGGCGTGATCACGGCCGGCGACCTCACCCGGATCGCCGAGCGTGAGCCGGCTTACCTCGCGCTCACTGCCGACGCGGTGATGTCGCGGCATCCGCGGCATGCGTTGGCCGACGACCTTGCCGCTTCGGTAGTTGGGCTGATGGAGCGACATGCGATCATGGCGGTGCCGGTGCTGGATGCCGACGGCCAGATCGTGGGCGTCGTGCACCTCCACGACCTCCTCCGGGCCGGTGCCGCGTGAGGACGACCCAGTATCTCGCTGTGGTGTCGATCGCCCTGGCGGCGTGCGGCAAGCCGGGGGTGCGGCCGGCGCAGGCCAATGTGGCCGACAG
>JBKJMX010000015.1:0-29538 GCA_046596135.1 Gemmatimonadales bacterium | reverse complement strand
GCCGAGATGGCGCGCGGACCGGCCGGTCAGCCGGCGCCGGCTCAAACCCGTCCCGACTCCGCGCCGCAGGTCAATTCCACCACTGACCGCGTGACCAAGACAGTGACGGGGCGGAAGGAAGTGATCGTCCCGGTAGCCGTGCTGGCGGGGAAGGGGTATCCTGCACCGGTGACGCCCTGAGGAACCCCGCCCGCGAGACCTGATGCGACGCCTTACCCTGATTCTTCTCCTTGCCGCCTGCTCCGGAGCCCCGGAGCAGGCCGCCGCGCCCGACCTCGACACCATTGCGAATCGCTATGTCCGCCTGGTCCTCGGCATGGGCCACCACGATCCCGACTACGTCGACGCGTACTACGGGCCCGATTCCCTCAAGGCCGCTGCCGATCGCGATTCGCTGGCCCTGCCGGCCATACAAAGCGGCGCAGATTCGCTGCTCGCCGAGCTTGGTGATGCCATGCCGACCGGCAGCGACTCGATGCTGGTCATGCGGCACCGCTACCTCCGCACACAACTCGGCGCATTGGTCGTGCGCACCCGCATGGTGGGCGGTGAACGTCTCACATTTGATCAAGAAGCGCGGGGCCTCTACGGCGTCGACGTGCCGTCGTATGACCCCGCCCAGTTCGACGAACAGCTTGCCCGACTCGACTCGCTACTGCCAGGAGCCGGTCCGCTCGCCACGCGCTACCAGCAATTTCGGGAACGCGTGATGATCCCGCCCGAGCGGCTCGATACGGTGTTCAAGGTGGCTATCGCCGCATGCCGTGCGCGCAGCGGTGCGCACATCACCCTGCCGGCGGCGGAACGATTTGACCTCGAATACGTGAAGGGCACTTCGTGGAACGCCTACAACTGGTACAAGGGTGATGCGCACTCGCTGATCCAGGTGAACACCGATTTCCCGACCCCGGTGGATCGGGCCATCGACCTCGCATGCCACGAGGGATACCCGGGGCATCACGTCTACAATGCCTCGCTCGAGCAGGCGCTGGTGACGGAGCGCGGATGGGTCGAGATGTCGGTGTATCCGCTCTTCTCCCCGCAATCGCTGATCGCCGAGGGCAGCGCGAACTACGGGATCGATATGGCGTTTCCCGGCGAGCAACGAACGGCGTTCGAGCGCGACACGCTCTTTCTCCTGGCGGGGCTCGACCCGACTCTTGCCGAGCGCAATGCGTCGGTGCGGGTCGTGATGGAGCGGCTCAATCACGCCCGCAACGAGGTGGCGCGACAATATCTCGACGGAGTGGTCGGTGCCGATTCGGCGACGGCCCTGATGCAGCGCTGGTGGCTGCAGACTCCCGAGGGCGCGGCCAAGACCCTCCGGTTCATCGACACCTATCGCAGCTACGTGATCAATTACAACCTTGGTCGCGACATGGTGGCGGGTTACGTGGTGCGCAACGGCGGCGATGACCCCGCGCGCCGGTGGGCGGTATTCGGCGCGCTGCTCTCGTCGCCGCGATTGCCCGCCGATCTCGTTGCGGGACCCTGACACCTCGTTCAAGTGTTCGTGGATCACTCCAACCTGGCATCATCAATGAACCGCAATCGTCTCGTGCTTCTCCTGCCCATCGCCGGAGCCACGTTGCTCTTTGGCTTTCGCACGCCACTTCCCCCGGGATGTGACACCGACAACGGCGGTCTCACCGTCCCGGCCGGATTCTGCGCGTCGCTGTTCGCCGAGGTGGCTGCACCACGGCACCTCGCCGTTGCGTTCAATGGTGACGTCTTCGTCGCCACCCAGGCCCGTGGCGAAGGAAGCGGTGGCGTGGTCGCGATGCGCGATCGCAATGGTGACGGCAAGGCCGACACCACTGCTCGCTTCGGGACTGCACCGGGCACGGGCATCGCGCTCGCGGCCGATGCGATCTATTTCGCACCGCACGCCTCCGTCATCCGGTATCGGTGGAAGCCGGGATCGTTGGTGCCCGCGGATGCCGGCACCGTGATCGTTCGGGGCATGCCGACCGGCGGCCACACGGCAAAGACCATCGCACTCGGTCGCTCCGGTGAGATCTACGTCGACCACGGTTCGCTCTCCAATGTCTGCGTGGTGGAGCGCACCGCTCGCGCCCCCGGACAGATGCCATGTGAGGAGCTGCCCACGCGTGCCGGGATCTGGCGCTACAGCGCCACCAAGGCCGGCCAGACACCGACTGATGGCGAGCGCTGGGTCACCGGATTTCGCAACGGGATGGCGATTGCCGTCGAGCCGACGTCCGGTATGCTCTGGGGCGCTACACATGGCCGCGATGCGCTTGCGTCATGGGGGTTCTCCGCGGAGGACAACGCCGAGAAGCCCGCCGAAGAGTTCGGGATGCTGGCAAAGGGGTCGGATTACGGCTGGCCGTACTGCTACTACGATCCGATCACAAAGAAGAAGGTGCAGGCACCCGAGTACGGGGGTGATGGCGTTGCGCAGGGCGAGTGCGCGACGAAGACACAGCCGGTGATTGGGTTCCCTGGTCACTGGGCACCGCTACAGCTCGCGTTCAACACCGGTGCTGGGTTCGGCCGCAGCTATCGCGGCGGCGCGTTCCTCGCGTTCCGCGGCTCATGGAACCGCGCACCGTTGCCGCAGGCCGGGCACCGGATCGTCTACATCCCGTTCGCCAATGGCAAGGCGACCGGTGCCTACACCACGTTCCTCACGGGCGCGGGTGCCGACATCAAATTCAGTGGCGTGGCGATGCAGCCTGATGGCCGTGCGATGTTCGTGTCCTCTGACCAGGCCGGCAAGGTTTGGCGGATCATTCCCACTCGAGGACCGTGATCGATGCGCACCACCCTTGCACTGCTGATGCTCACGCTCGTTCCCGCCGCCGCCGCACTTGCGCAGGACGGACCGCAGGTGGGTGACGTTGCCCCCGACTTCACGCTCACGGTGGCGGGACGCGACGGCATTGCCGCGAAGCCGCTGACGCTCTCATCGCTCCGGGGCCAGACCGTGGTGCTCGCCTTTTTCCCGCGGGCCCGCACCAGTGGGTGCACCATCCAGATGAAGGCGTACCGGGACCAGTACGACGACCTGTTCAACGGTGGCAAGGGCGTGGTTGTGCTACCGATCAGCACTGATTCGGCGGCAGCGCTTGCATCGTGGGCGGCAGATGAGCAGTTCCCGTTCCAGTTCGCCAGCGACGTCGACGGCGTGGCGGGTCGGCTCTACGCGACGCTCATCGACGGACGGAAGGCAGAGAGCAGGGTGCTGTTCGTGATCGGACCCGACGGGAAGATCGCATCGGTGATGCGACCGTTCCGCGAGATCGACGCTACTGCTTATGCCGAACTCGCGGCGTCGGTCAAGGCGGCACGCAAGTAGCCGCAACGGCGCGCTGCATCGTGGCCCAGAGCCGCTCTACGTCCGCCCATTCGGTGGCGAGCGCACCAATCGAGATACGCGCCATCCATCGTTCGTCGAGCACGGCGGGGGTCAGGTATGCCTCGCCGGACTGGTTGATCTGCTCGACCCACTTCCGGGTGTGATCGTCGAGCGCCGCGCCGGTGAGTCCGGGCGGTTCGTGGCGCACACACAATGTCTGCAGGGGAACCGGCGCCACGACGCGCCACTCCGGGGTGGCGCGAATGATGTCGGCGAGTGCGCGGGCATTGTCGAGGTCACGCCGGAGCCGGGCCTGCAGCCGGGATACGCCCTGCTCCCTGATCAGCATCCACAATTTCAACGCGCGAAAGCGCCGGCCGAGGGCGAGACCCCAGTCGCGCAGGTTGCGCACGTCGGAGTCGGAGGTGTTCCGGAGGTAGCTCGGACTGGTCGACATGACGTTGACGAGGTGGGCCGAGTCGCGCACGTAGTAGAGCGAGCAGTCGAACGGGACACCCAGCCACTTGTGCACATTCACCACGAGCGAGTCGGCGCCCTCGATGCCGTCCCACATCCAGCGGCACTCGGGGAGGATCATCGCCGAACCCGCCATTGCCGCGTCGACATATACCCATGCATCGTGCGGTCGAGCGGCATCGACGATCCGTGCTACCGGATCGAGCGCCGTTGACGCCGTCGTGCCGGTCGTGGCCACGACCGCGCACGGTCGGAGCCCGGCCGACACATCGACGGCCATCATCGCCGTCAGGCAATCGGTATCCATCGCATGAACGGCGTCATGCGCGACGACCCGCACATTGGCTCGCCCGAATCCGGCGAGCACTGCTGCCTTCTCGACCGAGCTGTGCGCCTGCGCCGTGGTGTAGACCGTGCACGCCGCCGGTTCGGCCTGCAGACCGCCTCGATCTGCTGACATGCGAGTGGTCCGTTCGCGCGCCGAGACGAGTGCCACGAGGGTGCTGGTCGAGGCGGTGTCCTGGATGACGCCCTGCCATGCGGGGTCGAGGGCCATCATCTGGCGCATCCAGTCGGTGCTGACCTCTTCGAGTTCGGTGAGTGCGGGGCTCGACTGCCACGAGAGCCCGAGTACGCCGAGGCCTGTACTGAGGAAGTCGCCGAGGACCGCAGCGAGTTCACCATTGCTGGGGAAGTAGCCGAAGAAGGCGGGATGCTGCCAGTGCGAAAGACCAGGCATGATGACCTGGTCAAGGTCGGCGAGAATCGCCTCGAACTGTTCGGGTTCCTGAGGCGGGGTGGCGGGGAGCTGTGCCCGGATCTCGCCGGGGTGAACGCGCGACATCACCGGCATCGTGTCGACCGACGCCCGGTAGTCCGCAATCCGATCGACGACGAGATGGCCGAAGCGGCGGAATTCCTCTGGCGTCACGTTCCGCGTACGGGCAGGACGAGCGGGAACTCATCGGACCAGACTTCCTGTCGGTCCCGCTTGACGACCACGAGGATGCGTGGGCGCCGCGACGCGAGGGCGAAGCGCAGCCAGCTTGCGTCGCGTATTCCGATCTCGATGTGGCCGGCCGCGTCTCGGACGAACCCGCGCGCGGGCACGGAACACTCCAGCACCGACCCGACGACGCACGCTCCGACGATCGCGATTCCCCACACCGCTCTCTGCATCGGTGCCTCGGCGCCGGCATGCACGGTGCCGGCAAGTCAGGGAATGGTGGTCGGAACCACCGGGTTGGCCGGCTCGTGACTCAGCCAGATCGCGAACGACAAGGTGCGTTCGCGGGCCGTGTTGCGTCCAGACACTCCTCCATAATACCCCACCAGGAGCCCCACCCGCGGGTTCACCCGGAACATGGCGGCGGCACCCAGCTTTGTCGCACTGTAGGCGAGTTCCCCGTCGCTGAACGCTGCCACGTTGAAGGCCTGACCCATGAGGAGGATGCGGCTCGCGGCATCAAGGCCCACGGTGAGGTCATAGCGAACTTCGTCGGCGCCTTCACGCCAGGCACCGAGCCCCACGGAGGCGCTGATGAAGCCACGCCTGCCGCCGATTCCGTATCCGGTTCCATACAGCAACCGAATCTCGGCGTCGGCACGAACCGGTCCGAGGACCGGACGATTCTTCGTGTCATACAGCAATGGCAAGTCGACCCGCGGCTGGATGGAAAGCACGCCGGCGCGACCCTGAACGATCCGCTTCATCACAAACACTCCCGTCGCGCCGAAGCCGGTCGTGGTGAGCGTCGAATCGCCGCTTGGCTGCCGAAGGTGCGCGTATCCCTGCCCGAATCCGACGCTCAACCCGTCGCGCAGTCCGTAGATGAAGTAGGTGCCCCAGTCCTCTTTCTCCAGCGCGTTGCGGGTGTTCCCCGAGTTGCGGTCGGGAAAACGGCCCGAGTTGAAGCTGTGCGAATTGAACCACCCGCCTGGCTGCACGGTCCACTGCGCGCCGAGGGTGGCGGGAAGCATGAGGGTGGCGACGATGGCGAGTGCACGTGCGGTCATCGGGCTTGTCCAGAGCGGGGAACGTCGAGCACGGCGTCGTAACGCACCGGCAGCGGCGGTGCGTCGATCCGACGGAAGAGTGTGTATCCGCCCCAGTTCCAGGAGCGCTCGAAGCCTGCGGGTGGTCGGACATCGGCGTCCAGCGTGAGACCGTTGTCATCACGCGTCGCCAGGACGTACTGGACGGTGGCCTGCGGTGACGCCAGGGCGAACTCGAACCCGGTGTCGCGGGTCGTCAGGTAGGGTTCCATCGATGGCGCCCACTTCAGCATCTGCTCCGCCCAACGGTCATCGATCAGTACGCTGCGTGGTGGGGCCACGGCGAGCGCCGCCGCCACGGCGCGAGCGATGGTATCATCGACGGTGCGCATTGGCCATGGGACCAGCCACCACGCGGCCATCGCCTGCAGGATCGCGACGCCACCGATCAGTGCGCGCGCAGGGCGCGCGAGGTCGCGGGGCATTGCCACGATGGCGACGAGCGTCAGCAACAGGACGGCGAAACCGAGCGAGAAGTGCCAGCCCACCGCGTTTGCCCCGGCAAGGAGCACGAGCGGCAGTAGCACGCCCAGCGTCGCGAGGTTGGCCCGCCGAAGCGCCAGCACCGACACCGCGACGTACGCGAGCGACCACGCCAGGATCGTGGCCGTAGCGGGGGACATCGCTTCCCACGGCGTGAAGGGAAACGCGACCCGACCGGTGAACACCCACGACAGGTAGGCCCAGGTGGCTGTGGTTGCGAGGCCGGGGAACACCAGCAGCACGAGCTGCGAGGCGAATGGCGGGATCTGGAGCCGCGGGAAGATGATCGGCAGCACGGCGCCAGCCACCAGGGCAAGCGCCAGTCCGAGCGGCGATGTATAGAACGCGAGGCCGAGCCACAATCCGGTGTAGAGACCGTGAATCGTTCGGCGGGTCGACCACCACCGTCGATAGTGGCGCCAGCCGACATAGAGCGCAGCGAGCCCGACGCCCTCATTGAAGTTGCCTGCGACGAAGTACATCCCGATCGGGGTCCAGAGCACGGAGACCAGCATGATCAACGGTACGATCGACCTGCGTTCGGTGCAGTCGTCGGTGACCAGCCAAGCAAGGGATCCACACCCGAGCGCGCCGAGAATCAGCGCCCAGGTGATCGTGGGGGACGGGAGCAGCATGAGGAACGGCAGCGGAGGGTACTCGAACCCGAGCAGCTCGAGCTGCCCGCGGTCGAGCGCGAACAACACCCGACTCAGGAACGCGCCGTGGGCGTCGCTCCTCCACCCATCGGCCGTGAGCAGCAGCGCGGCGATGAGCATCGGCACGGCGACGACGAGCGCGACGATGACCCGCACCCGTCGGGGTGCGCGGGGGTCAGGTGAGGCCGTGTCGGGTGAGCCCATGTCGGGTCTTCTCCCAGTAGTACGGCCGCGTGAAGAGCTGCCCCAGTGCCTTGAGGGCCGCGATCGAGTGCAGGATCCAGTAGAACGGGTTCAGCAGCGAGAACAACACCAGGACGTGCAGGCGGCGCTTGAAGACGGCAAACATGTTCACGTAGATCGCCAGCGCGTTGCCCAGCAGCAGGTTGAACAGCGAGAGGTAGAGAATGACGGGCGGAAAGAGTGGCTCGAGCGCGGTGGTTCGCGTCACCAGCCACGCGATGGTGAGCAGGATCGACACCGGCTGGATGAGGAAGATCAGCGGCGTGCCCGCGATCAGCAGCACGAAGCCGGCGGTCTGTCGCCAACCCGCGCGGCGGATCAGCGAGATCGGGTCGCGCGAGTAGACCAGTGCGGTCTGCATGTATCCCTTGATCCAGCGGGACCGCTGACGCAGCCAGTTGCCGAGCTCGTTGTTGGCCTCTTCATACGTAGTCGAGTTCACGATGCCGACGCGGTAGCCATGCATCGCCGCGCGCACACCGAGGTCAGCATCCTCGGTGACGTTGAACGGATCCCACCCGCCGAGGTCACGCAGCACCGACGTGCGGAAATGGTTGCTGGTACCGCCCAATGGAATCGGGAGCCGCAGGTGATCGAGGCCCGGGAGGAGGTAGTCGAACCAGAATGAGTACTCCAGCGTGAACATCCGAGTCAGGAAGTTCTCGTTCCAGTTGTAGTAGTTGAGCGCGGCCTGCACGCAGCCGAGCTCCGGGGGACCGTGCCGGAACGCGAGCAGGGCCTTCTTGAGCTGGTCCGGCTCCGGCCGATCCTCCGCGTCGTAGATCACCAGATACTCGCCGTGCGCGAAGAGCAACCCGACATTGCACGCCTTGGGCTTCGTCTGCGGTGGCCCCGCGGGCACCACCATGAAGCGGACGTTGGCGCCCGGGGCCGCGGCCTTGGCCGCCGCAAGCGTGTCGGGGTCGTCCTCCTCGAAGAGCATGATGATGTCGAGCTTGTCCTGGGGATAGTCGAGCTCTCCCAGTGAGCGAAGGAGCGTGCTGATCACGCGCTCTTCCATGTACACTGGCACGAGGATGGAGTACGTCGGCAACTCACGTTCATCGAGCGATCGCACCTGCTCGGGGGTGATGCTGATCGCCGTCTCCGAGGCCGCGCCCACCACACCGACGTAGGTGCGGAAGACGACCACGAGCAGGAAGAACACCGTGATCGGGACGTTGAGGACCAGCAGGGTTTCCATCGGGGCGCGATAGAGCCCAAAGAGCAGCAAGAGGCAAAGCACGCCGAAGACGATGTACTGCGAGAGCGTGAAGACCGTGAACGCGCTCTCTCCCTGCTCACGGAAGTAGAGGCCGTAGATCGAGGTATCGACCACCTTGCGACGGTGCGCGAGGCGGATGCCCTGGTCGATGTCCCATTCTGTCGTGACGCGGAAATCCGGTGTCCGCCCCGGGTACACCACCGCGAGCGTGTCGACCAGCTCAGGCGTCGGCGCTTCCGCGACCGCGACGACCACCGTTCGCCCCTCGTCGCGGAGCGGGACGGCGCGGAATCCCAGCGTGGCTTCGAGCGGGAAGCGCTGTGTCACGGCCAGGTCGATCTCGCGGTCCGAGATCGCGATGAATGGTAGCGACCAGAGTTCCGCAAGCGCCCGCGCCAAGTCGAGGCGGGTGATATACCCCAGGATCAGCAGCAGGCGCCCGAGTCGTTCACCCGTGCGCGCCTGCTGAGTCAGCGCAGTGTCAAGCTGCCCGGCAGTGATGACACCTCGTTGAACGAGGTGTTCACCCAGCCGTATCGAGCTCACGCCGTACGACTCTCGGGTATCCCCACCAGAGCAGCATGATCAGGATCACCGCTGCTGCCCCGAACAACACCTTGCGGTACTTCGCGAAGAACGACGACGGCGAGTCGGGTTGCGCCTCGACGCGCCAGCCAGCATTGGCGATCGTGAGTGAGCGGGCGGTGCCTTGCTCGCCACGAATCACAAGATCTCCACGCACCCCGAACCATCCATACGGCCCGAGCGACTCGCGGAGCAGGTCGGCGAGTGGCTGGCCATTGGTGCCAGTGTGATGCAGCAGCAGGACGTCATCGCCCCCCTTCTGCCATCCCTGCATCGCCGCGTACGACGTACCAGGGGTGAACTCGTCCCAGATGCGGCCCTTGCGATCGCGGAGCCGGAACCCGTCGGCATGCACCGGCGCCTCGAGCGCATCGGCGAGCGACGACGTGCCGACCGCGAGCAGCGGGCCGGTCGCACCCGCACGATCCCGCGCGAGGGCAGGCGCAAGTGGCGTTCGGGTGGTCTGCTGCATGGCACCGATCACGGTCGCCGCCAGTTCCACGCGGTACCGATCCCGCGGCTCGAGGAGCACCGAGAATCCCGGCAGGAAGGCCGACGGAAAACGGGCGAATCCGGGCGGCAGGCGATTGGTGCCGTCGATCACGAAGGCCGACGCCGCGTCGATGGTGGCGGTGAACACCTGGCTTCCCAGGATGCAGCGGCCCTCGCCCAACACGACCTGGAAGCGCACCTGCAGCGCGTTGTCACGCTGCAGCAGGTGGGCAGGGATCGCGATGACCTCGTCGATCGACGTGCGGTCGAGCGACTTCGACCAGATCAGTGCGCCGTTGAGGTGCACCCGCACCGAACCATGACCGACCACCGGGATGATCGAGTGCTCCGCGATGAGGCGGAACGCCGTCGGAGTGGCGACCTCGCCGAAGTCGGCGAGCGCGAAGGGGAAGTCGGCGATCACCAGCGTGTTGCCCTCGACGGTGCGATCGGCGAATCCGAGCTCGGCGAGGGTGCGGACCCCCGTTTCCTCGGTACGCACCCGGTCGAGGTCGATGGTGCCAGCCTGGAAGCTGGACGACGTCACGAGATCCGCGCCGCCCGAAAAGGTGAAGAGCTGGCGTGCATCTCGGCGCGCGCCGATGGCGAGCACGGTGCCATGGCCGCTGTCGGCGCCGACGATCATTGTTGAGCCCGCCGGGTTCCACACCACTGCCCGTTCCCACGGACCAGGTTCAACGAGGGGCAAGCCCGCGGGCGGAAGGGGCGCAATCCGGAATTCGGTCGCCATGCCGCGGTACTGGCGCGCAATGAACGCCGCGGCGTCAAGCGCCGCCTGCGCGGCATCGAGTGACGGCGAGTCGGCAACGTGAAACGTGACGCGTTCCAGCCACGGTGCGAAGAAGCCGTTGATCGCGCTCACCGCGCGCGGGGAACCGCCGAACGCCACCACACTACTCGGCAGGAGGACGGTGCGATAGTACACCTGTGCCTCGCACGCGTCGCGTCCGGGGACGGTGATGCCGAGCGTGAACGTGACCTTTCCCTGGTCGATGATCGCATCATCGAGCGGGAACGTCACCGTGGTGGTGGTATCAGCCAGCGCGCGGAGCCCGAGGATGCGATCGCGCTGGCGCAGTACCAGCGTCGCCGCTGGCATGCCGGGCGTCGGAACGATATCGAGGGTGAGAGTTGACGGTCGGAGTCCGGCATTCACCGGCACCGACACCGTCGCCTCGTCGAGCGCACCGAGCAACGTGATCCCGCCTCGATAGCCGATCTGGGAGAGCAGCAGGCGCAGGGTCCCGGTCCCGGCTGTGTCGGTCGCCGAGCGAAACTGTACGGCCGGTAGCCGCTCCGCCCCGGCGGTCCCCCCCGCGCCCGGTGAGGTGGCCGACTGGCCCGTCGAGGCCAGCGAGTCCATTTGGACCGGTGTCGGTGCGCGGACCCGCGCGGGGTCCGGTTCGCTGGGGCGTCGCGAACAGCCGGATGCCAACAGGGCCGTGAGTGCCGTTGCCGTGACCATCGTCCGAAGCCGCATCACCGTTCCCTCCGTACGCCGTGAAGTCAGCGCCTTCTCCAGATTTCCAGACCGTTCTGGTCGAATACAAGGTCGAATCGCTTGCGAAAGTCGGGCCGCTTGCCGATCGCGCGCGAAACGGCGTCATCCGGCGTGTGGGCATCCGCCACGATCCACTCCACCGCGAGCTCCGGGGCCGCGAGCGCCTTTGCCCCCAGCTCCCAGGTCCACTCGTAAATGCGGTCCCGCAGGGGGATCCTCGACCTCGGGCTGATGTTGATCGCGCCGTCCACCAGCACGCGCCCGCCGTCGTAGTGATCGCGCAGCCAATCGGAGGCGTCCTGCTGGCGCGGGTCGCCATCACGGATCGCCACGCCCTCGCTCAGTGCGCCGACCTGCAGGCGGGGGGCGAGCGCGAACAGCGCAACCTGGAGCGCGAGCGCTACCATCCCCGCACGCAGCGGCAATCGTCGCGACCTGCCCGCATGGTCGAGCCCCAGCACCAGCGCCGCTGCGGCCGCTGGAAGCAGCATCACTCCGTACCGCACGTTGAGGAAGCCGGCCGGTTCGGTCCACGGGAGGGCGATCACGCTCTGGCCCGCGATCAATGCGATCACGTTGAACCAGAGTGCGGCCCCCAACAGGATCGTCGCTGCGGCGCCGCGCGATCGGAGCGCGGACCAGCTCGCCGCCAATGCCCCGATGATCAACACCACGCCGCAGGCGAGCGCCGCTGCACCCAGGTAGTACGCCAGCGCCAAGTCCGGCCGCCCCCGCGTCGGGAGTAGCCCCTGCCGGGCCCGCGTGGCTTGCTGACTCTGTGCCGACCACGCGCCGCGCTGGAACTCGAGCGGGTCACCGAAGTAGGCGTAGTTGTAGACCAGCCACGCGATCACGAAGACGGCCGCGGGCGCGATGAAGACCATCACCGCCCCGAGCGCCGACCGCGCATCTCGGCGCGCATGCCACGCCACCACCAGCACGGCGACGGCCGCGAAGAACCAGCCGTCGTAGCGCGATCCCATAGCCAGCGCCGTGAGTACGCCGGCGCCGCCGAGGAGCCGCGGTGAGCCAGACTCGATCCATCGATCGAGCAATGCCGTGGCCGTGACGACGAACGCGAGGAGGACTGGCTCGGTCATCGCCGTTGTCTGCAGGAAAAGCAACGAGGGATTGAGCACGACGAACGCAACGCCCAGCCACGCCCACCGGGCGTCGTGCAGTCGGCGTGCGAGAATGTCGTGCAGTGCCACGGCGGTCATCGTGAATGCGGCGAGGCCGACCAGGCCCCCGGCCAGGCCATTCCACCACCACGCATCGACCTGCACCGGGAGAAGCAGCAAAAGGTGCGGCACCGGGAGCCACACCGTGCCCAGCATCTGCAGGCCGGGCGTCGTGGAGTCGATCACTCGGCGGGCGATGTCGAGGTGCGCCTGCGCATCCCAGAAGGCAAAGACGACATTGACGCGATGTGCCCAGAGCTGCGCCAGCCCACCGACAAAAAACGCCACGAGGCCGACCCACAGGGCCGACCTCGTCAGGAACCGCGATGGAACCGGCCCACCACTCGACACTGTCACGCGTCGGATCGTCCACGCCGGCGCCGCCGCAACGCTGCAAGCCCGCCGAGTCCGCTCGCAAGCAGCGTCAGGGTGGCCGGCTCCGGCACGACGTCGGTAGGCACGCCGATGTTGTCGGCATCGATCGCGAAGATCGCGTTGTTGAAGTCCCAGTCACTCGGATCGTAAATCACGTCCTCGAAGCCGAACAGGTACTGTCCCGCGGTGTTGGGAACGAGCCCGAGTCCGTCATCGCCGGGAACACCATTGGGAAACTGCTGCGGCGTGAAGTACGCCAGGTGTGCATAGCCGTCCGGGTTGCGGAGCGGATCCCCCGAGAAGAACCAGTTGAACTCGCCGGCAGCCTCATCCTGGCGAACCATCAGCGCGAAGACGATCTCGGTGCCGGTGAGCCAGCCGAACGACTGCACGAGCGGTGTGGTGAGGTAACTGTTCGGCGCGTCGGCGCCAGCGGGTTTGTTGAAAAGTTCCAGCCCCTGCAGCCCGGCGACATCACTGCAGCCGGTGCGATACTCGGAGTAGAACGAAAAACAGCTGTTCGTGAGGTTGTCGCTGTACTGGCTCGTCGTCATCGCGTAGATGCGATGTCCATAGAACGTCGTCGCTTCCCACCCGAAATAGGACGCGGTGATCTGGTTTCCGGTCGCGAGGATCGGCGTCGAGACACCAAACGTGACCGAATACGGCTTCGGGTTGTCTGCTCCGGCTCGCGCCATCGGAACCAGGGCGAGCAGGCCGGCGATCAGGAAACGGGATGGGTGGCGCATGGGACACCTCGGGTGCAACGACTTGGTGAATGCTCTCCCCGATAGCAGTGCAAACGTGATACCGGAGACGCGCCAAATACGTAAATCGTTGCTGCGCAAATACATAGGGACATTGTGTCGCGCGTGGGCCACCATTCGGGGTCGGAGCTGTGGCACCCACCCGACAATTATCGCCCTCGCTGAGGGCACCGCGCAACGCTCTGTGGCGCTGTCACCCGTCCAAAATCGCGCGCAAGGCCTCGATGCTCGGCGTGATCCGGATTGGTGGCCGTCCCCCAGCAGCTGGCGCAGGATCCTTGAGGAGGTGGCCGGTGAGAACCGCCACCACCCGATCGGTACGGGCGATCGTGCCGCGTGCCACGAGCTGCCGCAGCCCGGCAATAGCGGCTGCGCTGGCGGGTTCGCATCCGACTCCCGCGTGGTCCACCACCGCCTTCGCCTCAAGGATCGTGGCGTCATTGACCGCGCACACGACGCCCTTGGTTTCGCGGATCGCACGCACGGCCCGCAGATATGACGCCGGGTGGCCAATGCGGATCGCCGTGGCGACGGTATCGGGGATGACCGGGTCGAGGCGATCGAACCCGCGATCGAACGCTGCGGCGAAAGGGGCGGCGCCCGCTGCCTGCACCGCGGCGAGCCGCGGACATTTTGTGATCAGGCCCCAGTTCATGGCTTCCCGGAGTGCCTTCCCGAACGCGGCGGTGTTCCCGAGATTTCCCGCGGGAAAGATGATCCAGTCGGGAGGCGTCCATCGCAATTGCTGGAGCATCTCGAAGACGATGGTTTTCTGACCCTCGATCCGGAACGGATTGACAGAGTTCAGCAGCATGATCCCCAACTGGTCGGCCGCTTCGCGAGCCAGTCGCAGGCAGTCATCGAAGTTTCCGTCGAGCAACAGGATGCGCGCTCCATGGGCCGCCGTCTGGGCCAGCTTTCCCGGCGCCACCTTCCCGTCGGGGACGAACACAAGTGCCGGGATTCCGGCTTGCGCCGCATACGACGCCAGCGACGCCGACGTGTTCCCGGTCGAAGCGCACGCAACGGCGGCGGCGCCCGCTCGGCGCGCCTCGGTCACCGCCACCGTCATCCCGCGGTCCTTGAAGGATCCAGTGGGATTGTGTCCTTCGTGCTTGATCATGAGTTGGGGCACGCCGCACCACTCCGCAATGGCCGGGCGCTCGATGAGCGGAGTATTGCCTTCCGGATGGGACACCGGGTCGCCGACGAGGCTCGGGAGGACGAGCTCGCGGTAGCGCCACACCCCTGACGCCCCTGGTGCGTCCCGCCATGCAGTGTCGAGATCGTCCCGGAGCGCCTGGCCGGTGGTTCGTGGCGCGTCCTGCTCGAGCGAGAGCAGACCTCCACATCGCCCGCATGCGCTGGGCGCTGTCGATTCCTCGTACTCTGCGGCGCAGGCATCACAACGCAGCACCGTCACCACGCTCGCGCCCCCTCGACCGATGGGGTCGTCACCGAAACATTCGCCGCCACGCCGGCATTACCGTATGCCGCCTTCATGGCGGCGGCGACCCGATTCGCGGTGTCCCGGTCACCGGTGAAGGCGAACGCGGTCGGTCCGGCGCCGCTGATCGAGCAGCCCGCGGCACCCGCGCCGAGCGCGGCGGCCTTGGCCGCGGAGAAACCAGGGAGAAGCCCGGCACGGACTGGCTCGGCGATCAGGTCGTCGATGCCCCGGCCGAGCAGCGCCAAATTGCCCAGACAGGCCCCCGCGACCAGGGTGGCGAGGTTGGCAGCCTGGCGGATCGCCACTTCCCGGGAGACGACGGCGGGAAGGATCCCGCGGGCAACTCGGGTCTCGAGGCGCTGGCCGGGGTGCGCCAGGACGATATGCAACCCGGCGGGGAGGGGGAGGCGTATGGTCTCAACGGGGTCGGTGCTGCGGACAAGTATCAGGCCGCCCAGGAGCGATGGCGCGAGGTTGTCGGCCTGGCGGCCCGACGCGATCGCCTCACCCTCAAGCGCGAAACCGAGGATCTGCTCTGGTTCGAGGGTGGTTCGGGCGAGCGCTGCCGCCGCGACGGCGCCAGCCACCGCGGAGGCGGCGCTGCCGCCCTGCCCGCCGGCGAGGGGGAGGCCCTTGATCACGGAAACGTCGATGCCCTGTTCGATGCCGAGGTGGCGCAGGACGGCGCGCGCCGCGACAGCCGCCGTATTGGCGGTGGGGTCGGTCGGGAGGTCAACGTGACCAGCGTCCGCCATCCTGTCGGTGGTATCGGTCCGGAACCGGAGAGTCACCTCGTCGCGAGGTCCGTCCAGTGCCAGGCCCAGCACGTCGAGCCCGGGGCCGACGTTGCCGATTGACCCGGGGGCGGAGGCGGTGGCCGAACGCGAGGTGTCGCGCATCAGGAAGGGTGGAATCGCATGGGTCAGGGTATCGTGCCCCGGGCGGAAAGTCCATCGGGTGTGACCGAAGCCGCCAGTCATGCGTCCCACTTATCAGAAGCCCGGGATCGCCTCGGCAGGCGGGGAACGACCGATTCGTGCGCGGCGTTCATTCATATTGGGAATTGCATACCCGTTTCACTGCAGAACCTTAAGGCGTAAGGCGATGTTTCACCGAGCGATGTAGTTGCAATTGCAAGAAACCAGACTTTCGGTTATTTTGACGCGGTTTGGGACGATACCTCGGTGTGCGTGTGCTGGCTTGGGGCCACCACCGGCGCGGCGAGGCCCGATGGAACAGGAGTTTGTGTGACGATTCGTGCGCGCGGAAAGCGGCGCTCGCTCCGCCCAGCCCAGATTGCCCGGGCTGTTGACGAGGGGCGGGAGAGCCTTGATTTGTATCTCGATGAAATTTCCCGGGTCCCCCTCCTCAATCGAGAGGAGGAGATGAGTCTTGCCCGCAAGGCGTTCAAGGGCGACATCCTCGCCCAGGAGCGGCTGGCTCGGCACAACGTGCGGTTCGTGGTGTCGGTGGCGAAGAAGTTCCAGAACCGCGGCGTGCCGCTGGTCGACCTCATCGGCGAGGGAAACCTCGGGCTGATGACTGCTGCTCGGAAGTTCGACCCGGATCGGGGCGTCAAGTTCATCTCGTACGCGGTGTGGTGGATTCGTCAGGCGGTGCAGGCCGCGATCGCCCGGCATGGGCGTCCGGTGCGCGTGCCGCTCAACCGCACGGCCGACCTGAGCCGCCTGGGCAAGACGACCACGCTGCTCAAGGAAAAGCTGGGTCGCATGCCGACGACCGAGGAACTGGCGCGCGCCACGGGCCTGACCGAGGAAGCGGTGCGCTCGCTTTCGTCGCTCAACACCGAGGCGGTCCGTCTCGACCACCCGACGCGTGATGGCGACGGCAATGAGCGGATGGAGCGCTTTGCATTGGCGGAGCAGGAAGGGACTGATGCGCACACGATGGCGAGCTCGCAGAGCGCGGACATCGAGGCTGCGCTCGACTCGCTCCCACCTCGGGACGCCAAGGTGCTGCGGCTGTATTTCGGACTGGACGACGGCCAGCCCCGTACCCTCGAGGAGATCGGTCGCATGATGGGCGTGACGCGCGAGCGAATTCGCCAGCTCCGCGACCGGGCGCTGGTCCGGCTGCGCGAGGGCGAGACCGGCGACAAGCTGAAGGACCTGGTCGCCTGAGCGGTCAGCTCGCGGCAAAAACCCTGAGCACGCGGGAGAGGATGCCCCCATGCTCCAGATACTCAAGCTCCACAGGCGAGTTGATTCGCACCACGGCCGTGAATGTCGTGACCTGACCGGTTTCAGCGTCGCGGGCGGTTACCGTGACGTTCCCTCCCGGCGTGACCCCCTCGCTGATCCCACGGATGGTGATCACCTCGCTGCCGTTCAACCCGAGCGTTTCGGCGTTTTCTCCCGACTGGAAGGCAAGCGGCAGCACACCCATGCCGATCAGGTTGGAGCGATGAATGCGCTCGTAGCTGGCTGCGATCACGGCCTTCACGCCGAGCAGGGTGGTGCCCTTCGCGGCCCAGTCGCGGGATGATCCGGTGCCGTACTCCTTGCCCACCAGCAACACCAACGGCGTGTCGTCGGCGATGTAGCGCATCGCGGCGTCGTAGATGCTGGTGACGTCGCCGGTCGGGAAGTGCAGGGTCCAGTTGCCCTCCTTCCCCGGTACGAGCTGGTTGCGAATCCGCACATTGCCGAACGTCCCTCGCATCATCACTTCATGGTTGCCGCGACGGGCACCGAAGGTGTTCCAGTCGGGCTGATCGACGCCGTGCGCGCGGAGGTACTCCGCCGCCGGTCCCTTGGGTGAAATCGCGCCCGCAGGTGAGATGTGGTCGGTCGTGACGGAGTCACCCAACAGCGCCAACACCCGCGCGTCAACGATGTCGTGTAGCGGCGACGGCGCCGGCGCGAGGTCCTGGAAGAATGGGGGATTGCGGACATAGGTCGATTCCGGGGCCCAGTCGAAGCGTGAGCCCGTGGGGACCGACAGCGCCCGCCATTGTTCGTCGCCTTCAAACACCGATGCGTACTGAGTGCGGAAAATGTCGGGGCCAACCGCCTGGGCGATCGTCGCCGCAATCTCCTGCGGTGACGGCCAGATGTCGCGCAGGAATACCGGCGTCCCATCGTCGGCAATACCGAGCGGATCGACATCGAGGTCGACATCGACGCGTCCGATGAGGGCGAACGCGACCACCAGCAGGGGAGAGGCGAGATAGTTGGCGCGCACCTGCGGGTGGACACGTGCCTCGAAGTTGCGGTTGCCCGAGAGGACCGCCGCCGCCACCAGCGAGTGCTCGTCGATCGCTGCCGCCACCGGCGCCGGGAGCGGCCCGCTGTTGCCGATGCAGGTGGTGCAACCGTAACCGACCGTCTGGAACCCGATCTCGTCGAGGTAGCGGCTAAGATCCGCGCGATCGAGATAATCGGTCACGACCCGCGACCCCGGTGCCATCGACGTCTTCACCCACGGGCGGCTCTTGAGGCCGCGTTCGCGTGCTTTCTTCGCGAGGAGGCCGGCGCCGACCATCACCGACGGATTCGACGTGTTCGTGCACGAGGTGATCGCGGCGATCACGACCGAGCCGTCGCGCAGGGTGCAGTCCTCGCCGTCGATGCTGCAGGCATACTCCATTCGGGGGCAGGGTGCGGGCGCTGCCATCACGCCTCCGCCACCACCCTCGTCCTTCCAACGGCCCAGTGCCTCGTCGGCAGCGGCACGCCGCGCCGCCGGGACGGTAGGTTGCATGAGCGACGGCAGGTTGACCGCGAAGTTGCCGCGCAACGCGGAGAGCGGGACCAGGTCCTGTGGGCGTCGCGGGCCGGCCAGGCTCGGCACGACACTGCCTAGATCAAGCTCAATCGTGGCGGTGTACTCGGGTGCGGGCGTGTCGGCCGTGTGGAAGAGCCGCTGTGCCCGGCAGTATGACTCTACCAGTTCGACGGTCGCATCATCGCGTCCGCTGCGGCGCATGTATTCGAGCGTCTCTGCGTCGACCGGGAAGAATCCCATCGTCGCACCGTACTCGGGCGCCATGTTCGCGATCGTCGCCCGGTCGGCAAGCGGCAATTCGGCCAGCCCCGGCCCGAAGAACTCGACGAATTTGTCGACCACGCCGCGCTTGCGGAGGATCTGCGTCACCGTGAGCACGAGGTCAGTCGCAGTGCAGCCCGCGGCGAGCTTGCCGGTGAACTTCATCCCGATCACGTCGGGGATCAGCATGAAATACGGCTGACCGAGCATCACCGCCTCTGCCTCAATGCCGCCCACGCCCCAGCCCATCACACCGAGGCCGTTGATCATCGTAGTGTGCGAGTCGGTGCCCACGAGAGTGTCAGGGTACGCGGTCAGCTCACCGAACTGCTCCCGCAACTGTACGCAGGGTGAGAGATACTCGAGGTTGACCTGGTGCACGATGCCCGTGCCCGGCGGTACCACCCGGAAGTTCTCGAACGCCCGCTGTGCGAACTTCAACAACTGGTAGCGTTCGGCGTTCCGCTCGAACTCCAGGGCGACGTTCAGTTTGACGGCCTGGGCGCTGCCGAAATAGTCCACCTGCACCGAGTGGTCGATCACCAGGTCGCAGGGCACTACCGGATTGATCCGGTTGGGGTCGCCCCCCATGGCGGCCATTGCGTCGCGCATCGCGGCGAGATCGACAACGCACGGAACACCGGTAAAGTCCTGGAGCACCACTCGGGCGGGCATGTATGCAATCTCGCTGCGACCCGCTGCCGAGGGATCCCACGCGGCGATCGCCCGAACGTGCTCGTCGGTCACGAAACCCCGTCCGAGGTGGCGCAACGCGTTCTCGAGCAGCACGCGGATCGAGAACGGCAGCCTGTCGAGTTCCACCTCGCCGGCCCGCGCGAGGGCCTCGAGGGAGTACATCGTCACCTCCTTGCCGGCAACGGCGAGGGAGGTGCGGGCAGCGAACGGATCGGGGTGAGTCATGGGCAGCGTCGGGCCAAGGTAGACTTCCACGGAACGAACCCGGAAACTAACCAGATGTGGTGAGGTGATGATGGTCGTAACCCCTATGCCCGAGCGGATCCGGCGTTCGGACGATGCGATCGAGGTGGTGTGGCAGGAAGGGCACGTCGGCCGGTTCGGGGCCCGGGCGCTGCGGCTGGCCTGCCCGTGCGCCGCATGTGTGGACGAGATGAGCGGTCGTCCGATCCTCGAGCCCGAGTCGGTCCCGATGGATGTCTCGCCGCGGCAGATCGAACTGGTTGGTGGCTACGCGATCCGGGTCAGGTGGAGCGACGGCCACGGGACGGGGATGCAGACTTTCGAGTGGCTGCGGGCGCACTGTCCGTGCTCCGACTGCGCGGCCGCACGCCATCCCAACCCCTTGGCCTGATCGTGTCCGGGCGCTACAGTATTCTGCATCCGCGGGCGATGGATCCCCCCCCACCAGAGCATCGAGGCGCTGATGATCGGCAGGCGTTACTGGATCTGGATCTGGTACGGCATTCTCGTTCTCGGTGTGGTCGGGCTCTTCGTGGCGATACATTGGGGTCGTCGCAGCCGCTGGACGAACCTCGACGAGGTGCTGCGCGGTGTGGGTACCATCGCGGTCTCGGTGGGCATGCTGCTCCTGCTCAACGGTGTAGGGGGCGGTGCCGGACAATCGTTGCTTCTCGCTTCGCTGATCGCGTTCATCCTCGCATTCGCCCTGGGCCGGGAGCGTCCCACCAGCGGCGACGCCCACTCGGAGCCGCCCGACTCATCCCCACCGCCGATCGCCTGATGTCACGACTGACCCGCGTGCTGCTCGCCGCCCTCGCGGCGGGTGGATTCGTCGCGCCAATCACGGCTGCGGCACAGTCCAGCGGCCCGGGAACGGGTGGGGCTGTGGCCCATGCCCGGTCGCTCGTCGCCCAAGGCAACTGGAAGCGTGTACTGATGATCGGAGCGCATCCCGACGACGAGTATACCGACCTGATCGCGTTGCTTGCCCGCGGTCAGGGGATCGAGACCGCGTACCTCTCGCTCACCCGCGGCGAGGGCGGCCAGAACCTGATTGGCAACGAACTCGGCGTGGCCCTCGGGCTGCTTCGGACAGAGGAACTCCTTGCCGCCCGCCGGGTCGACGGCGGACGACAGTTCTTCACCCGCGCGTTCGACTTCGGGTTCTCCAAGACCGCGGAGGAAACCTTCCGCTTCTGGCCGCGCGATGAGCTGCTGGAAGACGTGGTGCGCGTCATCCGGACGTTTCGTCCGCAGGTGATCGTGTCGGTGTGGTCGGGAACACCCCGCGATGGGCACGGCCAACACACTGTCGCGGGAATCGTTGCGCGCGAAGCATTCGAGGCGGCGGGCGAGAGCGGGCGCTTCCCGCGGCTCGACGCCGAGGGGCTCGGGCCGTGGCGCGCCGCAAAGTTCTATCTCGCTCCGTACACGCTTTCCCCCGACGCATCGATGCTGGTGCTCGACGGTGGTGCGATCGAGCCGGCAAGCGGTCTTTCGATGCATCAGCTCGCGGCGCGGAGCCGAAGCCAGCATCGGTCGCAGGACATGGGCTCGCTTGAGGAGCCGGGGCCGTGGCCGGTACGCGTGTCGCTCGCTGCGCTGGCGCCCGGAATTCGCGCCGCGCCGGGCGACCCGCTATTTGCGGGTATTGCCGCTGACGCCCCAGCGGGGGCGAGGTTCGATTCTGTCACCTCCGTGCTGCGCCTTGAGCGCCATAAAATCGTGCTGGACGCCTATGCCGACGATGACGAGATCGCGACCGGAAATTCCGCAACGGTGACCCTGCTGGCGTGGAACGCAGGCGATGACACCGTGTCGGTGCAGATGACGCTACCGGCATCAGGGCCGTGGTTCGTCGAGAACGGGCTCGGCTCCTGTGGTGATCGTGCACCGCTGCCACCACGAGCCAAGCGGAGTTGTCAGGTTGTCGTGACAAATCAGGATCAATCGCAGCAACCGTATTTTCTGCACGCGCCATTGGATGGCAACATGTATCGGTGGACAGGAACTCCGAGGGGGTGGGGTTTGCCGTTCGTCACTGACCCGTCGCCGACCTTCCACGTGACGTTTCGGGATGGCAGCGAGGTGAACCAGTCGGTGGAGATTCGCGGGCGCTTCGTCGACCAGGCCATCGGCGAGGTGCGCCGGGCGATGGTGCGCGTCCCGCGGATTGCACTCGACATGCAGCCGTCGCGTGTGCTGTGGCGCCAGGGTGAGCGGTCGCGCGTCGTACAAGTGCACGTGGAACATTTGGCGCGAGACACGACGCGGGCCACGGTCGCACTCGAGGTGCCCACCGGCTGGATCGTGAGTACACCGCGGACCATCACGCTCAGCCGCGAGAATGAGCGCACGACGGTAGAGTTCAACGTCGCGGCACCGGTTGCTCCCACCCGGGGCGAGGTGATCTTCCGTGCCGCTGCCATCGTGGGTTCCGACACGCTGCGCCAGGCGATCCATCGGATCGGCTACTCACACGTCACCCGGCGCGTCTACTTCACGCCGAGCGAGACCGCGGTGGTTGTGGCCCCAGTTGTTTTCGCACGGGGCGTGAGGGCGGGGTACGTTCGCGGTGCCGCCGACCTGATCCCGGAGGCGCTCGCCGACGCCGGTGTGGCCCTGCGGATCCTGGATGACGCCTCGCTCGATTCGCATGCACTCGACAGCCTCGATGTGCTCGCCATCGGGCCTCGCGCCTACGAAGTGAGCGAAGCGGTGCGCCGGGCCAATCCGCGGATCATCGAGTGGGTCCGGGGTGGTGGCACACTGATCGTGCAGTACCAGCAGTATCAGTACATCCGCGGGGACTACGCACCGAGGCCGTTCACGATCTCGCGTCCGCACGATCGGGTCACCGATGAAACCGCGGCAGTCATGATCCTCGATCCGGCGCATCCGCTCTTCCGATACCCGAACATCATCGGCGCCGATGACTTCACAGGCTGGATTCAGGAGCGAGGTTTGTACTTCGCGGGCACATGGGACAACGCGTGGACTCCGCTGCTTGAAATGCACGACCCTGGCGAGGGCGCGCAACGCGGCAGCCTCCTCGTCGCCCCGCTCGGTCGCGGACGAGTGGTCTACACCGGGTTGGCGTTCTTCCGGCAGATCCCGACCGCAGTGCCGGGGGCGTGGCGCCTCTTCGCGAACCTGCTGGCGCTCGGCGAGACACGTGGGCGGTGAGCGGGGCGTCGTGCTGCTCACCGTGCTGCTGCTGGGTACTGGGTGCGCCGGCGATGGGCGCGAGCCGCTGACCATCTATTCGCCGCATGATCGCGCGCTGCTCGTGACGATGGAAAAGGCATTCGAGGCGATCAACCCCGACGTCGACGTGCGGTGGCTCGACATGGGGAGCCAGGAGGTGCTCGACCGGCTCCGCTTCGAGCGACCAAACCCCGTTGCCGATGTTTGGTTCGGCGGGCCGACGACGATCTTCGATCGCGGGATCCGGGAAGATGTCCTCGCCCCGTATCGGCCAGCGTGGGCGGCCTCGGTGGACAGTCAGGGAATCGGTGCCGGAGACATGTACTATCCCGCATACCGCACACCGGCTGTGATCGCGTTCAACACCGACCTTGTCCCCCGAGATTCCGCTCCACGCGATTGGGACGACGTCCTGGACGCGGCCTGGCACGATCGCGTGCTGATTCGCGATCCCGTGGCCAGCGGCACGATGCGCGCCATCTGGGGTTTCGTGATCATGCGTGACATGGTCGCGCCAGGCGACACCGCCAGTGGCATGGCGTGGCTCCGCCGGCTCGATGGCCAGACCAGAACGTACGCACTCAACCCCGCGATCCTCGACCAGAAACTGGCTCGCGGCGAGGGCGCGATCACGCTATGGGATCTTCCCGACATCCTGATCGCGCAGTCGAAGGGCATGCCATTCGATTACACGTTTCCATCGAGCGGCACGGTGGTAATCGATGATGCGATCGCGCTCGTGCGTGGATCCGATCATGCCGACGTGGCACGGCGGTTCATTGACTTCGTCGGGTCGATCGAGGGGCAGGGACTTGCTGCGGAGCGCCATTGGAGGCTGCCGGCTCGTCGCGACCTTCCGGTGGACCGGGTGCCCGACTGGGTGGCACGCGTGGAGCGCGAGATGGTGACTGCACCAATCGATTGGACGATGCTGGCTGCGGAAGGCGCTGGCTGGATGCGCTACTGGGACCAGCGCGTGCGCGGAACCGGACGGGCGGCACCGTGAGCACCGTCGCGCTCGAGGGAGTGCGCAAGCAGTTCGGCGATGTCACGGTGGTGCGTGACTTCTCGCTGGACGTGGCCGATGGCGAGATCGTCGCACTGCTGGGCCCCAGCGGCAGCGGCAAGACCACCTTGCTGCGGTTGATCGCGGGCTTCGAACAGGTCGATGCCGGGCGAATCGTGCTTGGTGGGGATGATGTCACCAGCCGGTTGCCCGTGGCGCGGCGCTGCGGGATGGTGTTCCAGCACTATGCCCTTTTCCCGCATCTCGACGTCGCGGGCAACGTCGGGTATGGACTCGCCGGAGAGCGGCTCGACCGTGACGCGATGGCAGCCCGGATTGCCGAAGTGCTCGAGCTCGTCGACCTGCCGGGGTACGAACGTCGGCCCGTGACCGCGCTCTCAGGTGGTCAGCAGCAGCGGGTGGCGCTGGCCCGCGCTCTCGCCCCGCGGCCGCGCGTGCTGCTGCTCGACGAGCCGCTCTCGAACCTTGATCCCACGTTGCGCGAACGCACCCGTCGAGAGCTGCGCGAGTTGGTGCGCCGGATCGGGATCACCACGATCCTGGTGACGCACGAACAAGAAGAGGCGTTCGACATTGCCGATCGGATCGCGCTGCTGCATCAGGGCCGGCTCGAGCAGGTCGGCACGCCCGAGGAACTGTACGCGACGCCCGCCACGCCGTTTGCTGCCGGATTCATCGGTCGCAGCGTCACGTTGCCCGGTGAAGTGGTGGGCCGGGCGGGTGAGTCACTGGACGTCGCGGCCGCTGGAATCACGTGGCGAGCAATCGGAACGGCAGAGACCGGGCAGGCGGTGGACCTGGCCATCCGGCCGGAAGCGCTGCGCGCCGATTCTGCGGGAACCGTTGCGGGCACCGTGGTGCGCAGGCGATTCGCCGGCGCGGTGTGGTTCCTGACCGTTCGTCTCGATCAGGGGGCAGAAGTGGAGGTTGCGGCCACGTCCTCCTCACCGGCCGTGGGCGATCGCATCTCGCTGGCGCTCGTTGGAACAGGCGTGCACGCGTACCACCGCGATGCCACGTCGTGACCCGCCGGCTGCTGCCGCTCTTCCTCCTGCTGGTGCTGGCCTGGCTCGTCGTCGAGCCGCTGGCGCTGGTGGGCGTCGAGAGCGTCCGGCACGATGGTGGGTGGACGCTCGATGCGGTGCGCGCGTTCGCGGCTGAGCCCAACGAATGGCGCGCCGCCTGGAACTCGACGTGGCTGGCTGTACTCAGCGTGATCACCGGCACGATGATCGGCGTCCCGCTCGCGCTTGTCACGCGGCTCGCCTCGTTTCCCGGTCGGCGCGTCGTGTCCGCACTGCTTGCCCTGCCGGCAGTTCTTCCCCCGCTTGTCGGCGTCGTCGCGTTCCTGTTTCTCTACGGTGAGAGCGGTGTGTTCGCGCGGGGCGTCATGGCGCTCATCGGCTCCGACGTTGCACCATGGCGGTTCGAGGGCGGTGGTGCGATCCTGCTGATCCACGCGACGACGATGTACGTCTATCCCTACCTTCTGGTCCGCGCTGCACTCGCCACCTTCGACACCTCGCTGATCGAGGCCGCAACGGCACTTGGCGCGGGACGCGTTCGCACGATGCGCACCATCGTGCTGCCACTGCTGAGGCCGGCGATCGGCAACGGTGCGCTGCTGATCGCCCTGACATCGCTCGCGTCGTTCTCGGCGCCGTACGTGTTCGGCGGTGGTTTTCGCGTGCTCCCCACGCAGCTCATCACGACACGCCTCAACGGCGACGTGAGCGTCGCAATGGTGGAGACACTCGTGCTGGTGGCGCTCGCGCTCTTCTGCCTGGGCGCCGCAACGCGACTCGGTGGGCCCGGCGTTCGCGGCGCGGGGAAGGGACTCGCGCCGGCACCTGCCGCGTCCAGAAAGGGATGGCGCCGGTCGCTCACCACCGTCGGCATGGCGGTGGTCACCGCCTGGCTGCTCCTGCCGCATCTTGCGTTGCTGGGCGTGTCGTTCGTGGCACCTGGAGCGTGGACACGGACCGCGCTTCCCACCGCATGGACAGGCGGCAACTACATTGCGCTCATTGCGGAGCCGGAACGCTGGCGGCCGTTCGGCACGTCGCTCTGGATGGCCGGGCTTGCCGCGGCGGCGGCGGCCGCCCTCGCCCTGCTGGTTGCCGTGGCGGCGCGTGACCCCCGGCACCGATTGTCGCGTTGGCTCGAGGTTGGGCTTGGGCTGCCGTGGGCGGTGCCAGGCACGGTGTACGCGATCGCGCTGGCCACGATGTTCTCGGTCGCGCAACCTGCCGCCGGGCGATTCATCCTGATCGGAACGTTGTGGCTCCTGCCGCTGGCCTACCTCGTCCGCGCGCTGCCGATCATCGGTCGCGCCGTGGTCGCGGCGATACGCGCGCTTGATCCCGCCTACGACGAGGCAGCCGCCGCACTCGGTGCGGGACGGTGGCGAACCTTCCGAACCATCACGCTGCCCCTCCTCCTGCCGGCGCTCGCGGGAGCAACGGCACTCGGATTCGTGACCGGGCTCGGCGACTTCATGACGTCGGTGATCCTCTACACGTACGACACTCGCCCGGTGTCGCTCGAGATCCTCGGCGCGATCCGCCAGGGAGAGCTTGGCATTGCGGCGGCATACGGGGTGGTGATCACCCTGCTCAGCACGGCGGCATTCGTGCTCGCCGAGCGCAGCCGGGGTACCGCGTGAGCGCTGCGGTGGCGCCGATCGCGAAGACCGCACAGTTCCGGCAGCTTGCCGTGCTCATTGGCGTCAACGGCATCGACATGGTGGGTTTCGCCATCGTGTTGCCGCTTCTGCCATTCTACGCGCTGCGGCTCGATGCCACGCCGGAGACCGTGGGATGGCTGATAGCCGCATTCTCGATCTCGCAACTCATTGCAGCACCGCTGTGGGGACGCGTGTCGGACAAGTATGGTCGCCGTCCCGCGCTGATGGTGGGTCTCACGGCGTCGGCGCTCGCGTTCCTCGTGTTCGGTCTCGCCGATTCGCTGTGGCTGCTCTTTGTCTCGCGAATCGTGCAAGGTGCGGGAGGCGGCACCACCGGTGTGGCACAGGCGTACGTGTCGGACACGGTTGCGCCGGCCGATCGGGCGCGGGCGCTTGGCTGGCTCTCGGCCGCCACGGCGGCCGGAGTGATGATCGGCCCAGCGATCGGGTCGGTTGCCACGCGTTTCGGGCCGGCGGCCCCCGGTTTCCTCGCGGCGGGACTCTGCTTCCTCAACGTGCTCGCCGCGTGGCGCTGGCTGCCCGAATCGCGCCGTCCCCGAACCGGCGCGCAGCCCAAGCGCAAGCCGGTGTGGCACGCGGCCTGGATTGCCCTGCGGCATCCCTCGAGCACTGCGGCCCGCCTTATCTGGATGTACGGGATGGGGATGCTTGCGTTCTCGCTGCTCACGAGCATCCTCGCGCTCTGGCTCGAGGCCCGCTTTGGTGTGACGGAGCGGAACATCGGATACTTCTTCGTCTATAATGGCCTGCTCTCGTTGCTGCTGCGGTCGCTCCTGCTCGGTCCCGTGGTCGATCGCGTGGGAGAGGTGTGGGCCGTCCGGATCGGCGCGCTGACACTGGCGGCAGGATTGCTCATCTATCCTCTCGCCCAATCGATCTGGGCGCTGGTCATCATCATCCCGTTGGTACCGATCGGCACGGCGCTGCTCTTTCCCGCCTCAACCTCGCTTCTCTCGAAGGTTGCCGATCCCGAGGAACTGGGCACGATGATGGGCGTGGCACAAACCTTTGCCGGTATCGCCCGGGTGATCGCGCCTATTGCGGGCACAATCGCATTCCAGCGGCTCGGTGTGGACACACCGTTCCTGCTGGGCGGGGCCACCATGCTCATCGTCGGTTGGACGGCATTCCGCTACCTCCGCCCGCGCGAACCCGTACCGGTCGGGTGATCGCACCGATTATCATGGCGGCATGACCCTCCCCCCCCTACCTGCCAGCTCCGACGCGTTTGCGACCGCGTCGTGGAGCGAGATCGCGAGCCACTACCGCTCCCTCGCCGAGGCTCCGCTCGATGCCACGAGCGTCGACGGTTGGCTGGCGCACTGGTCCCGTCTCGACGAGCTGGTGACGGAAGCCGCATCGCTGGCGATGATTGCCTACACCTGCGACACGGCCAATGACGAGAAGCAGGCAGCGCATCTCCGGTTCTCGACCGAGGTGATGCCGCAGCTCGAGGAAGTCGAGGTCGCGCTGGCCCGGCGCTTCGTCGCGATTGGCAGCAAAGACCCCGATCTCGCGACCACGCTGCGGCGATTCCGTGCCGGCATCGAGATCTTTCGCGAGGAGAGCGTCCCGCTGGTGGCGGAGGCGGAGGGGCTCGCCGCGAAGTACCAGCAGATCACCGGCGGTATGACGGCCAGTTGGCGGGGCGAAGATATCCCGCTTCCGCGCCTCTCCCCATTCCTCAAGTCCCGTGATCGTGATGAGCGCGAGGCGGCCTGGCGTGCGTCCACGGCTCCGTACGTCGACGCGCGCGATGCGCTGGCCGGGGTGTTCGATCGCATGGTCGAGTTGCGACAGGGCATGGCCCGCAACGCAGGGTTCGCCGATTACCGGGACTACACGTTCGCGGCCAAGTGTCGGTTCGATTACACGCCGGCGGATTGCGAGCGTTTGCACGATGCGATCGAGGAGGCTGTCGGACCGGCGATCGTGCGGGCCCTGGAGACCCGACGCCAGCGACTCGATCTGGCCACGGTTCGACCGTGGGATCTCGCCGTCGATCCGTGGCGCGAGTCAGCGCCGGTGCCGTACGGGAGCATCGCCGAGCTCCAGGATACCGCAGCCCGGATCTTCACGACCGTCGATCCGGAACTGGGGGCCGAGTTCCGGACCATGATCCAGGAAGAGCTGCTCGATCTTCAGTCGCGGCCGGGGAAGGCGCCAGGCGGGTACTGCGACACGCTGCACGCGCGGGGCGTGCCATTCGTGTTCATGAATGCGGCCGGGGTACCGGAGGATGTCACCACGCTGTTGCACGAGGCTGGGCACTGCTTCCACGCGTTTGCGGCGCATCCGCGGCCGCTGATCTGGCAGCGGCACCCCGGTGCAGAGTCCGCAGAACTGGCCTCGATGTCGATGGAGCTCCTGGCAAGCCCGCATCTCGCGCGCCCCACCGGCTATTACGGTGAGCATGATGCACTCTCGGCTCGGCTCGAGCACCTCGAGGACATCCTGATGTCGCTGGCGCACATCGCCTCGGTCGACGCGTTCCAGTCGTGGATCTACACCCGCGACGAGGGTCGAGATGCTGTGGCCCGTGACCGCGGGTGGCTGGCGCTCCGCGAGCGGTTTGAACCCGGAGTGGACTGGACGGGTCTGGAGGCGGAACGGATCGCACGCTGGTACCGGCAGCTCCACATCTTCCTGTATCCGTTCTACTACATCGAGTACGGCATCGCGCAGATCGGGGCGCTCCAAGTGTGGCGCAATTCCCGCCACGACCCGGAGGCTGCGGTGGCATCGTACCGGCGCTTCATGGCACTGGGCGCGACCAGGTCACTCCCCGAACTCTACGCCGCCGCCGGGGTGACACTC
>JBKJMX010000114.1:0-9257 GCA_046596135.1 Gemmatimonadales bacterium | reverse complement strand
CTTCGCGTATCCATATGCCAAGCTCTCGGTTCCGCCGGTGAGGGGTAACCGTGTCATGGAGGTGTATTCCGATCCCGACATCGGCGGAGAAGGATTCACCTACCGCTTGGAATCCGGGGAAGAGGATACGGTACACATGGATGCGGTGCTTGAATACCATCAGGACCCCGCATATCTCAACGAGGTGTTGCTGCACAAGCTGACCGTCGAGGCGCGGAAGGCGCTCGAGCAAAGCGGCCTCGCCAAGCGCGAGGTGGTGCGCCGGCTTGGTACCTCCCCGAGTCAGCTCTACCGCATTCTGGACCCTGGCTATCTCGGCAAATCGGTGGGGCAACTGCTGGCGATTCTACACCTGCTGGGACGCGAGGTGGACATCGTGGTTCGGCAGACACGAACTCGCCCGCCCATTGGACTGACAAAAAAGCCGCGGGTGCGCAAAGCTGTAACGTGATGCGACGCAGAATGAGTCCCTGGTTTCGTGCATCCGCGACAGTCACGAATCTCGCCAACAGCCTGCGGCTGATAGCCGCTTCTCGGCTGTCGTCCGGATCGGCGGCGCGGACGATTCCGATGACCAGTTCCTGCACCCCGTCATGGGGGGCAGTCGCCTGTCCGACGGCCGGATTGCGGTCGTCAATCAGGGAACCCAGGAAGTGCGTTGGTATGACTCGGCCGGTGACTCGTTGGGCGCGCCGGGGGCGAAGGTCCCGGGCCGGGAGCGAGGGTCGCGAGGTCGGATTGCCTGGCACGCGCTTGCAGCCGACGAAAGCGCGGCCGCAGCTCAAGGGAAGACACTCTGGTCACAGACATTGCGAACGTTCTTGCAAGGCTCGCTATGCTAGTGTGGGTCAAGGCATTTGTGGTACGCCGAAGAAATCCGTAACTGGGAGCGCAATATGATCAACCGACGCCATTTCGCCTTTCGCATGTCGGGCACGCTGGGAGCGCTCGCCATCTCTCCTGCTGATGCGTTCGCGGATCAGCTGAGTGAGACGGTCGCGTTGAGCAATCGGCTTGAACACGAGCTCACGGGGCTCGGTGACGCCGCTGCGCCTGAACTGATGGCGGACAATGAGAAGTTCTGGGCACGGGTGCGCAGCGCGTACAGGTTGAATCCGGATGTCGTAAATCTCGATCACGGCTGGACCAACCCTACCACGCGTGCCGCCGTAGAGGAACTGGTGCGAGGTGCGCGTCAGCTCGAAGCGTTGCCGGCGGAAGAGCTGGGCCGGCTGTTCTTCGGAAGCAGCAGCACGGGAGTACGTGCAGCCCTCGCCGAGGCGATGGGCGTGCCGTCAGCGGAGATCGCATTGGTACGCAATGCTACGGAAGCGTTGAACACTGTTCTGCTTGGGATTCCGCTCAACACTGGCGACGAAATCGTTTGCTCAGCACACGACTACTTCGCGATGCTCGACGCACTGGAGCAACGTCGAGCACGCGACGGTGTCGTGCTGCGCATGATCAGGCCACCGCTCCCCGCACCATCACTCGAGGGGCTTGCCGAGCTCTACGAGGCCGTCATCGGCCCGCGCACCCGGCTCGTGCTGCTCACGCATCCGAGTAACCTCACCGGGCAGTTGCTTCCAGTGCAGCGTATCGCCGCCGCAGCGCACCGAGTCGGCGCCGAGGTGGTCGTTGACGGTGCACAGTCGCTCGGAGTGCAGGGAGACCCAGTTGCTGCACTCGATTGCGACTACTATGGAGCCAGCGCGCACAAATGGCTGGGGACGCCGGTGGGATTAGGCGGTTTGTGGATGCGCCCCGAGCACGTGGCGAAAATCTGGCCCATGGTGCCGCCGCCGCCAGACGTTACGGGGATGCGACGCTTCGAGTGGATAGGGACGGCGCCAGCATACTTGCTACCCGCCGCTTTGCCGTCCCTTGCGCTCCATCGTTCACTCGGCGCAGCCCGGAAGGCGGCGCGCTTGCGATACCTCACTTCGCATTTGCGCAAGCGGATCACCGTCGCCTTGCCAGACGCGCGCTTTTACACCGTCGCGGAGTCTGCTATGAGCATCGGTATCACCACAATCGAACTGCCTGACGTGGATAGCGACGGTCTGCAGAAGCGACTTCGAGAGCGCCACCACATCCTGACGCAGTCCATGGCCGGCAACCATCGCGCACCGGAAATCAGTGGGCTACGCATCACCCCCAACGTCTACACGACACCCGCGGAGCTCGACCGGCTGGTCGCGGCGCTAAAGGCAGGCTAGACGGTATGGGTTGTACCGCTGATCGTCTGTGAGGCTGCACTCGAATGGCGCGACACGTCTATTCGCGCACGTGACGTCCGAGTCGAGGTAATCTCATGATCCTCCATGGCATCTCTGCCGCCGTCGCTCTCATGCTGGCCGCGCCGGCGTTCGCTCACCTCCTCGCCAAGGGGTATGGTCTCGCCAACGTCGAGACCCGTCAGCCGATCACCGCGCACACCACGTTCAATATCGGCTCCGTATCGAAGCCGTTTACCTCGCTGGCCGTGCTGAGCCTCGAACGAGACGGGAAGCTCTCATTCGACGATGACATTCGCCGCTGGATTCCGGAGCTGCCTGATTACGGCACACCCATCCGGGTGCGTGATCTTCTCCAACACACCAGCGGCCTCCGCGACTATGGCGCGCTCAATGTCCTCGCAGGCCGAGCGGTTGGGACCACGCCGGAGTTCCTGGCGCGCATGGCGGCGCAACGCGCTCTCAACTTCCAGCCCGGTACGCGCCACGAATACAGCCACAGCGACTTCGAGCTGCTCGGCCTATTGATCGAACGCGCCACCGGTACGCCGTTCGGTGAGTATCTCGAACGCGAAGTGCTGAGGCCGATGGGGATGAAAGAGAGCTTTGTCTTCGACAGGCGACCCCGAGTGCGACCGAATCGTGCGCTCGGCCACCAGGTCACTGACCGCGGCACCCGGGTGATCTTCCCGGCAAACTCCATCACCGGCGGCTCGAATCTCAACACGTCGGTCGCCGACCTCGCTCGCTTCGACCGAAACTTCGACCTGCCGGTCGTCGGCGGGGCGGGGGTCATCGCACGCATGCTCTCGCGGCCCGTGCTCGCATCGGGCGACACGATCCCCTACGCGTATGGTCTCCGGCTCGACGCACGTCGCGGCCTGCGTACAGTCGAACGGGGCGGCTCTGACGGTGGGATGCTGTCGGAGATCATTCGCTTTCCCGAGCAGCGCCTCACCGTCGCGGTCATGTGCAACGCCGAGCACCTGTATGCGGGGCGGTTGGGCGAACATGTGGCCGCCATCTATCTCGGGTCGGCGATGCGGCCAGCCATGCCCCTACCGGAGCCGCCGGTCGGAGTCGCGGTGACCGCCGACGAGCTGCGACGCTACGCCGGCGTCTATCGGCGGCCGGGGTTGCGTTCGACAGGGTGGGGGCCACTCGTCAAGGCTCGTCGGTTGACCGGCGGTAACCGGACGATCAGCCTGGCAAACGGAGGGCGGCTCGCAAGAGCCGCCCTCCGTTTCACACGTGCCATCCCGAACCGTTGTTTACGGCTAGAACGTGACGGTCACGCTGTTCGAACAAGTGGTCGTCCCGGCTTCGCAGATCTTGTAGGTGTACGATCCGCTGCCCTTTGCGCCGATGTTGTCCGTGTAGGCACCATCGTTGGCGGTGGTGGCGATCTTCGAGCTTTCCCGGAACACGTCGACGTTTGTCGACGCTGCACCCGACCAGGTGAGGTCGGCGCGCTGGCTTCCCTTCACTTTGTACCCGGTCGCGCTGAGGGAGATGCCGCCGGTCGAGCTGGATGTCACCGTGACGGACTTCGAGGTGCTGTTCGTCGCGCCGCCATTGTCGGTGACCGTCAGCTGCACGGTGTAGGTTCCGCTCGCGGCGTAGGAGTACGACGGATTGGTGGCGGTCGAAGTGCCGCCGTCGCCAAACGTCCAGCTCCGCGAAACGATGGAGCCGTCGGAGTCGGTGCTTCCATCGGTGAAGGCACAGCTCAGGTCCGTACAGCTGAACGTGAAGCTTGCCGTTGGCGGATTGTTGGGTGTTCCGCCGCCGAAGCCCAGCGTATAGAGCAGGTGGTTGTTAGTCGTACTCGATGAGGTGACGATGCCCTTCGTGGTGTTGTCATAGAGCGCGTTGCGCACGGTCAGCGGCGACGCGCCCGGATTGGCTTCGAGGTACAGTGCCGCCGCGCCGGCCACATGCGGTGCCGCCATCGACGTCCCACTGATGGTGTTGGTCTGCGTATCGTTCTGGTACCAGGCCGAAGTTATGCCGACCCCTGGCGCAAAAAAGTCGACGCAGTTGCCATAGTTGGACCACGACGCCTTCTTGTCGGTGTTGTCCGTCGCGCCGATGGTGATCGCCTCCGGCACGCGTGACGGCGAACCGTTACACGCATCCTGCTGCCGTCCAAGGAAGTCACCGTTTCCGGCGGCCACTGCATAGGTGACGCCGGATGCAATCGAGTTCTTCACCGCGGCGTCCAGCGTGCTCGAGGCGCCGCCGCCGAGCGACATGTTCGCCGAGGCAGGCAAGACACGATTCGCCGTGACCCAGTCCACGCCGGCGATGACGCCCGACGTGGTGCCGCTGCCCTGGCAGTCGAGTACCCGCACGGCCACGAGCGCCACGTTCTTGGCGACGCCATACAGATTTCCGCCCACGGTGCCGGCGACGTGCGTGCCGTGGCCGTTGCAGTCGTCAGCCGACCCACCATCGACCGCATCGTATCCGCTCGTTGCGCGGCCCCCGAATTCGCTGTGCGAGAAGCGAATTCCCGTGTCGATGATATACGTCCGGACCCCGGCCCCGGTGAGCTCGTACGTGTACGTCGTGCTCAGCGGCAGGGCGCGCTGATCGCTGCGATCAAGCCCCCACGTCGCGTTGCTCTGTGTGGCCACGGTCGTCATGACCTGGTCGGCTTCGACCACGGCCACGTTGGGGTTGCGGCTGATCGCCGCTGCCGCCGTGGCGTTCAACTGAACGCTGAATCCCTTGATCGCGTACTGATAGGTAAAGCCGATCGTGCCGCCGTGGGCAGCCGCGAGCTGGCGTGCGAGGCCGGGAGCGTCCGTCACGCCGTTGTTGAACATCACGATGTATTGCCCGGGAATTGCGCGGCCCGCATCACCGCTCTGCGCTGAAAAGCTCGGAGAGGAGCCGTCCAGCGGCGCGTGCGCCGTGGGCGCCGGAACGTCGCCACAGGCGGTGAGTGCGACGGCCGTGACGAGCAGCGTGCTGCGTGCGAGGACGTTCATGAGACCCTCTGTATGCTGTACGGATTGTGCGCGACGGGAGGTGGGGTAGATGCCCAATGATATGCCGGGTCCGTCAAGTCCGCAAGGCGGCCGTGCGCCAGGCGCGCTGAGTGGCTGGCCATCTGCCCTTCCGTGGCGTATCCTGAATCCCGATGCCGACTCGTCGCCCCGCCGACCTCGCCCCCACCCTCGATGCCCTCAGGGCATCCCGCGATCGCTATCTGGCGCGTGCCACCGCGCTCTCGCCTGATGCCTGGACGCGACCGATCGGGGTGGGGAAGTGGACCCCCGGCCAGATCAGCGAGCATGTTCGACTCAGCTACTCCATTATCGGCCAGGAGCTGGTGACGGGGAGCGGAGGCCTGCCGCTCAAGGTGCCGCGCTTGCTCCGGCCATGGATCCGGTTCATGTACTTCGGCAAGATTCTCAAGACGGGGAAGATGCCGGCCGGCGCCCGGGCCGAGCGGGAGATCAGCCCACTGGGTGACACTTTCGATCAGGTATCGACGCTCGGGGGACTTCTCGGCGCGGCGATTGTACTCGAGGATGCCGTGGCAGCGAGGTGGGCGGATCCGCGCGCCGGCTTCTCCCACCATGTGTTCGGGCACGTCTCGCTCTCCGATGGCTGGCGCTTCGCCATCGTTCATACCGACCACCACACCGGGCAGTTACCCGGCGGGTGAGTCGGCTTTCCGGCATTATGCCGCGATGATTCTCTACGGTCATCTTTGAGTTGATCATGGCGTCCCTGAATGTCCACGACAATTTCATCAGGCAGGCAGTTGCCCTCGCTGCCCAGGCCCGCGAGAACGGCAACCACCCGTTCGGCGCCCTGCTGGTCTACGGCCTCACCTGGCGCCGCAGCAGAAGCGCATGTCGTTAACCGGCCGACCAGCGGCTGCCATCAACATTCATGGCCGGCGACGGTCGGAACAGGCAAGCAGCTGATATGCGACGAGTCCTGAGAAGTTCTCGTTCAGGAGAGCGCGCCGCGGTGGGCCGACGAGCGATCTGCTGCCTCACGGTGGCATGCGTCCTCGGACTCGCGCCGGCGCCCACGCGCGCGCAGGACCGTATTGACCCAGCCTTTCACCCCACCATCACACAGCCCGAGTATGACGCCGGCCAGCGACCCCTCGTGCTGGTGGACCGCGCGCACCACAACTTCCACGCCGGCGGCGAGCAGTTCGAGCAATTCGCCCGTTTGTTGCGTGGCGATGGTTACCAGGTGCGCGGTCTCGAAGAGCGCCTCAGCGCGAAGGCGCTTGCTGGTGCCGGTGTGCTCGTCATCGTGAACGCCGTCGCTAGCACCGAGGAGACGGCATGGAGCCTGCCAACCTCGCCGGCGTTTACCACGGTCGAAACTGAGGCCGTTCGCCAGTGGGTGGAACGCGGCGGCTCGTTGCTGTTCATCGCCGACCATATGCCGTTTCCAGGCGCGATGGCCGCGCTGGCGCGGACCTTCGGTATCGAGTTCCTGAATGGGTTTGCGATCCGATGGCACGATTGGGATCCGCTGGTGTTCCACCGCGCTGATACGAGCTTGCCTGCGCATCCGGTCACCGACGGTCGCCACCCGGGCGAGCGCATCGAGCACGCGGTGACCTTCGTTGCTGGGTCGGCCTTTCGTGCCTTGAAGAGCGCCCGCTGCGTCTCTCCGCTGCTGGTCTTGGGACACGGCGTAATGTCGTATCAGCCGGACCGCGCCTGGCAATTTGTTGAGGCGACGCCGCATGTCCCGGTGGAAGGCTGGCTCCAGGGAGCAACCCTCGAGCCCGGGCGTGGACGCGTCGCAATCTTCGGCGAAGCCGCCATGTTCGCCGCGCAGTTGACCGGTGCGAAAGACACGCGGGTCGGTATGAACAGCCCCCAGGCCTCGTACAACCTGCAGCTGCTGTTCAACACGCTTCACTGGTTGTCACGCGCACCGGGATACGATCCAGCCACGACTCGCCGGTGCTGAGGCTGCCTGCTGGCCACGTGCCGCGACCACGTTGAGTAACGGCCGTATTGCACGTCGCTGTTGTTTGTAGCGGACATCTCGTCATCGTACCACCGTCCACGGCTGTCCGACCCGGTGATGCGCCGCCCGGCGCGACGCCACATGTGACCGATAGCCTCTCGGCGGACAGGACCTCCTCCTCGATCGGTGGGTGCTGATTTGCAGTCCGATCGTCATTACGCCCTCCGCCAGGCTCAACGCGGACGAGCGCGCGCCCGTGTCAACTGGAGAATGGTGAGACGGTCGTTGGCGCGGCCATACCGCGTACCCGTGTCAATGATGGTGTTCATTGCATTAATTCCTTTGTATATCGTGATCCCGGCATTCTTTCCGCCTGGGATCAGGCACGTTCCTGACCTCCCACTCGATCGCGCCTGGCCGTTGGTACCGTTCTGGGCGATCATCTACGGAGCGCTGTACCTTTTCGTCATCGCGCTGCCGATCCTGGTCGTCCGGCAGGACGAACTCCTTCGACGTACGTTCTCTGCCTACCTGCTGATCTGGATCACTGCCTACGCGTGCTTTTTCGTGATCTATCCGACTGCAGCACCTCGGCCCAGCCTGGTGATTGGAGATGGATTCGCGGTGTGGAGCCTGCGCGCACTCTACTCAGCGGACCCCCCGTACAACTGCTTGCCCTCACTGCATGTGGCGCATTCTTTCGTGTCGGCGCTGGCGGTGTCCCGCGTGCACCGCCGTCTCGGGATCATTGCATTGATGTTCGCACTGCTGATCGCCATCTCAACGCTGTTCACGAAGCAGCATTACGTGTTGGACGTCATCGCGGGCGTCTTGCTCGCCTTGGTCGCCTACGGCACTTTTCTGGCCCGCTATCCCATCGAGCGGATTTCCGAGTTCGACCAGCGTGCCGCGCCGGCCCTCGCCCTGTGCGTCGGCGTCGTGGTCGCCGTCGGCCTCGCGGCGTCGCGGCTTGCCTACCACTGGGGCGGCGAGACACACTTCGTGTTTGGACCGTAACCGTCACCTGCCGCTCCGTTCGGCGGCGCGACGCTCAACAACCGGTTCCAGCGGATGCGCTGCGGCGCTGTCCGTCGCGGACCCGGCACGTTCGTCATGCCGTTCCATTTCGTTCGCATGGTGGCGGAGCGCAAGATCGTGATCCGAGCTTGACGCGGTGAAACGGGTGGGCGGCCTCGCTAGACGGGGGCACCCCACCGACCATGTCGCGCCTGGTCGCCCGGCCGCTGACATCAGATCGCCCCGGCCACCGTATACTTCGGCGTTGCCCACCCGCAGCTCCGGGGAGCGCCATGCCGGCACGGTCCAATCCTCGATCGACGTCAGTCACACCTTCCGGTCGGCGCCGGGGCACCTTGGCCCAGCGCCAGGCCGCGCTCCTCCGGCTGTCCGCAGAAGTGGCGGCGGCCCACGACGAAGCCGATATCTGCCAACGCGTCGTCGCGGGGTTGCACGACGACGCCTTGGGGTACGACTTCCTCGGCATGTTTCTGCTCGACGCCGCTGGTGACCGGATCCTGAAGGCGAGCATCGGTTGGCCGGACGTTCCCACCAATTGGCGGGTGCGCCCCGGGGAGGGGCTGAGTGACCGGGCCATTCGCGACGGCAAGCTGCACTACACCGCAGCGGTGACGGCCGAGCATGGTTACCTGCCGAGTCTCGCCAGCGGGTCGGAGGTGGACGTCCCGCTGCGAGTCGACGGCGAAACCATCGGTGTACTGGTGGTCGAAAGCGCACTTCCCGATGCCTTTGCACCCGCCGACTTCAAGGTGCTCACCGCTGTGGCGGATTTCGCCAGCGTTGCAATCGGTCGTGCACGGCTGCTGGTCAGTGCGCGTCGCCGCGCGGATGAACAGCAGGCACTGCTCGACACCATGGCCGATCTGTCAGGGCAACTGGAACTGTCCAAGCTGCTGCACGCCGTCCTGGGCCGGGCTGTGGCGCTGCTCGGTGTGACCGGCGGTGAACTCGCGATCTTTGAGGAGGACAGCAAGGAACTGCTGGTGGTCGCGAGCGAGGGGATTTCGCGCGACTCGACCGGGA
>JBKJMX010000036.1:0-39992 GCA_046596135.1 Gemmatimonadales bacterium | reverse complement strand
GGCCGCGACATGTATTCAGCCACCCTGCGCGGCGCGCGGGTCTCGCTGCTGGTCGCCGTGTTCGTTGCGGCACTCGTGCTCGCGATCGGCGGCGCCGTCGGCCTGATCGCGGGCTACTTCGGCGGCGTGATCGACGCCGCGTTGACGCGAATCACCGAGTTGTTCCAGGTGCTGCCGCGATTCTTTCTTGCCATCATCGTGATTGCATTGTTCGGTCCCGGACTCGATCGAATCGTGTTGACACTCGGCCTGACGTCGTGGCCGACGCTGGCGCGCGTGGTGCGCGGCGAAACACGCGCGCTCCGGGGTATCGGCTTCGTGCGTGCAGCAGAAGCGAGTGGCGCCAGCCCGGCCCGGGTGCTCGCCAGGGAACTCATCCCCAACGTGCTGCCCGCGGCCCTCGTGGTGGTGGGATTGACGGTTGGTCAGGTGCTGCTGCTCGAGGCGAGCCTCGGCTTTCTCGGGCTGGGCGATCCCCAACAGTTGAGCTGGGGTTCTCTTGCCGGTCAGGCGCAGGGATTCCTGCGGGTGGCGTGGTGGCTACCGCTCTTTCCCGGGTTGGCCATCACCGCCGCCGTGCTCGGCTTCAACCTGCTGGCCGACGCACTGACCGAGGTGCTGGCGGGGCGCTGAGTGCGATCGGCCAGCTGATGCTCGGTGTTCCGTGTTCCTCAGTTGCCGGCTTGTGCTCGGGCGTCGGCGGGCGGCGTCCACGGTGCCGCCACCACATACAGCCCGGAGTTCAGGTCGCTGATCACGACATAGTCCGTTGGCCGTACGCCGCGACGCGGGACCGAAACCATCCCGATACTCATGACATATGCCTTCGCCGGGAGCACGCCGGTCGGATCGGCGACATCGGGCGGCACGAACCATCCGGTTTCCCGTGGAATGCCTCCCGAAAGGTCGATGACCCGTGCGCCATCTGAATTCCACGGCACCACCGCGACGTTACCGCGAACCATCGCACGTTGCGGCGAGAATACGGCGAGATCCGGAGGAGGGAACTGTGCGGAGCGCGGCGTGCGGAACACACCGGTCTCGACCGGGGCATCGGGGTCGGTCACGTCAATCACGCGGAGTGCGCCCCACTCTCCGGGAGCATCGCGCAGCGAAGCCGTGATCTGTTCGCCACCGGCGCACAGGTTGTTCTCGACCCTTGGGCAGAGGGCGCTTCGCAGCCGGTCGGCATCGTCACGATCGATCATCGCAACGGGAATCGTGATGCCCGCTGGATCGCCGTCGGGAGAGAATGCCTCAGGCGCGGTCGTGCTGGTCTGCAGAATGATGGCGGCACGCGCACCCCCGGCCTGTGCGAGACGCACCCGGTCGCCGATCGAACAGCCTGATCCCCCCGGAGTGCCCGGTTGCAGCGCGTGCCGACCACGATCGATCAGGGCAATGCGTCCCGCCGGATCGGAGAGATAGGCGTCGGCGAGCGTGTTCCGCGCGGCCTGCACTGAATCGGCACCATGATCCATCCCATCCATCGCGTGCATATCGGGATTGAGACTGACCGCGCAACCCACCCCGATATACGCCAACGCGCCGCGCACCGTCGAACCCGCCTGGCGGTAAATCGGCGCGACTCCCTGCGGGTCGTACAGCGTGAAGATCGACTCGCACGCGAAGATCGAGCCGGCAAGGTGTGAGGGCGCATCGATCTCGAGCGTGGTCGTGGTCGGGATGAAGTCGGCTTCGGAAATCAGCGCCAGGTCGCGCCCGTCGACGCGTGCCGCTGCCACATACGCAGCGCTGCCCTCGAACGATCGCGTGGTGGGATAGGTGAACCGTCCACGCTGCGTTGGCCGCCCCGCCGCGTCGAGGTCGACCACGAACACGCCACCATCATAGAACGCAGCCAGCGCCCGGGTGCCGCCATGCGAAAAGCCGGCACCATGGCCCGCGCTGAACGGTCGGCAGCCATTCGTGGTGAAGATCGGTGCTCCGCTCGGCGGGAACGCTCCGACCTGCACCGGCTTGCGCGGGTTGGTGGCATCGACGACCCGGAAATCTCCGGACGGGAACTTGCTCGCCGAAGCTCCGGGCTCGACCGACAGCGACAGGACCCGGCCGTCGGCGCGCTGGATCAGTGACACCGAGTGCTGGGATGACGCGCAACGCTGGCCGCTTCGTGCCGGTGGGGCGCCGCAGGCCGGAATGCTGTCATCACGCGCGATGTCCGAGTCGGCTTGGTAGCGCCCAAGCAATACCGGGCGACTCGGCCGGGTCACATCGTAATACGCAACGCCCCGCTCGACCGAACCGCCGCCGGAGCCGCAGGTGGCGAGCGCAACGGCGAGAAGATCGCCGGTGAACGATGGAGTCCGCACCCGCGCCGACGAGACGCCGTGGGCAGCGACTCCGGCTGGTACCGGGATGGTCGCCACCACCTTGGGCGTCTCGGGCTTCGAGAGGTCGACGACCTTCACCGTGACGGCAGGGCACGGGTAGGGGTTGTAGAGGTGGGCGTGTACACCCGCCGCGGGCATCATCCCGGCGCCGACGAACGCGATCGTGCCGAGAACGCTGATGTCACCGTTCAATCCTGCGCCGCCGAGGTCGGAATACCCGACCGACTGCAGCGCCTGCGCGTCCAGGGCGGCGGGACTGAATGCGAGCAGCAGCGCGAGCATGACGCGCGGTTGGCGGTTCGATGACACCATATATATATCTGTGCTCCTAATTGGGTGGTGCGACGTCCTGATAGTGGCGCGGGGGCGGGGGATGCGCAACCGCGATTCGCTCCGCGGCGTTGTCATCGTGGGTCGGGGGACCCAAGTTCCAGTTGGCGCCTACGGGGCCGTCTCATGCCCTGTCAGGATCTCGCGGCCGTCTTCACGTCCAGCATTCAAGGTGGGACCGATGTGTCTGGGAATCCCCGGTCAGGTGCTCGAGTTCATGGACCCCACCCGCCACATCGCCAAGGTCGACGTCTCCGGCGTCCGTCGGAATGTCAACGTCGCGCTGGTCCTTCCCGACGGCCTGGAGATAGGCGACTGGGTACTCATCCATGTCGGGGTGGCACTGAGCCGGATCGACGAGGCCGAGGCGAAGCGCACCACCGAGTTCCTGATGCAGCTCGACGACTTGTTTGTCGAGGAGCTCGAACAGCTCTCCGACAGTTCGATCGATTGATGGCGGAGTCGATCCCGTGTAAGCCCATCCCTCCCCGAGCTGCGGCACACCGGAAACGAGTTGCTCTTGCCCGCCGCCCGGAAAGCTCGTAGATAGGATAAGGTTCTCATTGCCTGTGCCCGCGAGGGACCGCCGATGACCGCACCAGCCGCTGAACAGATCCAAGGCTCGCAGCCGCCGATTCCCGCTCCCGAAAACCACCAGCCAGCCGCGCGTCTCCCGCTCGGCCCGCTCAAGGTCGTCCACGTCTTCTGGATCGCGGGGATGAGTTGCGATGGCTGCACGGTGGCGGTCGCTGGTGCGACCAACCCGGGCATCGAGGGGTTGCTGCTCGGCATCATCCCCACGATGCCGAAGGTGATCCTCCATCATACCGTGCTGTCGGTGGAGTCTGGCGAAGAATTCATCAAGCCGATGGAAGATGCGTGGCATGGACGCCTCGAGGATCCGTACGTGATCGTCGCAGAGGGCTCCATCGCGGATGAACGGATCGCTGCACGCACCGGAGGCTATTTCTCGGCGATGGGGTCTACTGTCGACGAGGAGACCGGTGAGTCGGTGCCGATCCCGACCGCGACCTGGATCAAGCGACTCGCGCCCAACGCAGCGGCGACGATCGCCATCGGCACCTGCGCGACATGGGGTGGAGTCCCCTCGGCGGAGGGCAACCCGACCGGGGCGATGAGTCTGATGGATTACCTCGGCCGCGATTATCGCAGCGCCTTCGGCCTGCCCGTGATCAACATTCCCGGCTGTGCGCCGCAGGGCGACAACTTCACGGAGACCGTGTTCGCGGTGTTCCTCTTCCTGCAGGGACTCGGGCCGCTTCCCAGCTTCGACGAGCTCGGTCGGCCCGCATGGCTCTTCACCGAGACGGTGCACCGTGGCTGCACCCGCGCCGGATACTACGAGGAAGGCGTGTTCGCCCACGAGTACGGCGGGAAGGAATGCCTCGTGGAAATCGGGTGCTGGGGCCCGGTGGTGAACTGCAACATCGTCAAGCGCGGTGCGATCAATCACATGGGCGGCTGCATGGAGGCGGGTGGGGTGTGCATTGCGTGCACGATGCCCGGCTTTCCCGACAAGTTCTCGCCGTTCTATAAGGCTCCGCCAGGCGGCATCATTTCTACGACGGCCTCCCGGGGCCTCGGCGGGGTCATCCGCCGCCTCCGGCTTCTCAGCAACCGCCACGCGAACACCGAGGTTCGCTGGGACGTACTCGATGAGGTTCCCAGCGGCTGGGGAAACCTCGACGGTCGAACGATACCGCTGAAGGCCGTGGAGTTCTTCTACAAGAAATGGCAACACTGGGGCGTAAAGGCGCCCGGCAGGCCGAAGGGCACCGAGGAGCGTTTCTGGGGAGCCGACCGTCCGGGCACGAGCAGCGACTATCTCGACAACAGTTCGGCGCGGGAGGACGTTCGTGATGGACGCTGATCTGTGGGCGGCCTGGCGGATCTGGATGGCGGTGGCCGTGGTGGTCATCCTGATCGTGGCCGTGCTGCTGATTGCGATCTGGCTGACGGCACGGAGCATCCTCGCGCACGCGGTGCGTGCACTGGGCGCAGCCGATCGCATCCGCACCCAGACGGCACCAATCTGGGCTCTCCAGACCACCAACACCGTGGCGGATGAACTCCTCGAGACGGTGGAGCACATCGAGTCGACCGGTGGAAAGCTTGCCGCAGCACTCGAGAGCACTGCTGGCGCGAGTGGAGGGTCGGCCCATGGGTGACGGGGCTGTGTCGGCGGAAGCGGTCACCCGGGTGTGGGTTGTTACGCTCGCCATCTATGCCGTGGTGCTGGTGGTAGTGGCGGTGCTCCTTACTCTCGTGCTGGTGACGGCGCGCAAGATCCGCGAAGGCGTGTCGGAGATCTGGAACACCGGGCAGAAGATCGCCAACAACACCATACACATCAGCCTGCTCAATCGGACCAACATCGTCGCGGGTCGCATTCTTGGATCAGCCGTCGGTGTCGTGCACGCTACCGCGGCGCTCGTCACCCACGCCGAAACATGCGCCGGATGTCCGGAGTGCGTGATCGGACCGGCCTGGTCACGGGGGGCGTCATGACGCTGCTCGCCGTGCTTTCGCTGGTGGGTGCAGCCGCGCTATTCATTGCACTCGCGCTGTTCCTGTTCAGCATCGTCAAGGTGCTCGAGGACATCGGCGGCACCGCCGTGAAGCATTACGGCACCAGGGCGAGCCTGCTGTCGAAGATCCGGATGGGGCTGCGCGCCATCGAGGTGCAGACTGGCGCAATCGCCCCGGCGGTGACGCAGCTCAACGGGGGCCTCAGCGCCGTGCGCGACGGACTCGGGGCGATTGACGCCAACCTCGGGAAGCTGATCACGGCCGTTTCGCGGCAGGGTGCCCCATGACTGATGCTACCATCTTTCCCGAGGCGGTATTCACGATCTGGCGGATTGCGCTGGTCGCGACCTTCCTCGTGTTCATCCCGCTGTCGGTCTACCTGCTGCACCGCACCTGGGTGGCGGCGCGGGGCATCCAGCACTACGCCGCCGACTCGCTCGCCGCGGCTGCCGGAATCGCCGCGGGCACGCAGCACATCCCGGCTCTCGATGCGACAATCGGAGTGGCGGGGGAGATTCTCGCCAACGCCGGTGAGGTGGCTGCGAAGCTCGGCACCGTGGCCGATGTGGTCGAGGAGCGTGCCGGATGATGGGCATTCCGCTGCTGACGCTGACCTTCATTGCCCTTGCCCTCGTGGTCGTGGCGCTGGCGGGTTACCTCATCGCCATTGCGTGGGCGCTGCACTCCGCGCGCCGGAGCGTGGCGGCAATTGCCGACGGGCTCGAGGCGGTCGCAGAACACACGGCACCACTCGGCGACCGGCTCACCACGATCAACGGTGCACTGGTCGCGCTGCTCGGCGGCCTGCGCGTTGCCGATGGCCATCTCGGGCGCACCGCCCGCGTCTTCAAGCTCACCTAGCACACCGCGATTCCCCGGGGTACCCCATGTGTTTCAAGAACCTGCCGGTCGAGTTCGACGACCAGGGCAAGCCGTTCCTCCGGGAAGGCATTCGCGACCCGTATGGCGCCGGCGCTGCGGCACCCACGGGGGGCTCGCGGCAACTGACGGCGGAGCGTGTCGCCGAGTTGGTGCGCCGGAACGGACACGACGGAACGGTGCGACCGATGGACTTCGATCCGGTCACCCGGGTGGCCGGAGCGCTCGCGTTCCACACCGTGGCCGACTTCCCGAATCGCAGGATCGTCGAGGCGCGCTCGGTCGCGACGCTCTTCCGCGGCTATGAAGTCATCATGGTTGGCCGCGACCCACGCGACGCGATCTATATCACCAGTCGTGCGTGCGGCGTGTGCGGTGGGGTGCACTCGACTTGCTCGGCACTGGCGATCGAGATGGCGATCAAGTGCGTTCCACCGCCGCTGGGGGTGATCATCCGCAATCTCGCGCTGGCGCTTGAGTTCCTCTACGACCATCCGCTCCACCTGCACCTGCTCGCCGGTCCCGACTATTCGGCAGCGATCGTCGAGGCCACCAATCCGTCGCTGTTCGAGCGAGCGAAGAAGACCGAGGCTCGGTATACCGAGATTCACGGGTACCGCACCGTCGCCGATCTCATGATCGACCTGAATCCGCTCACCGGGAAGCTGTACCTCGAGGCGCTGCACATGACCCGCGTGGCGCGCGAAGCGTACGTGCTGATTTGCGGCAAGTATCCCCATCCGCAGACCATCGTGCCGGGCGGCATGAGCTCGACCATCAACCTCACGGTGATGAACGAGATGATGGTGCGGTTGGCGCAGTTCTTCGACTACTCCAAGAAGATTGCGCTCATCTGGGACGAGATCACCGAGTTCTTCTACGAAGCCAACCCCGAATACCGGAAGGTGGGTTCGCGCCGTGCACACATGATCGACACCGGGATCTTTGACCATCCGGACGCGTACGACGCCACCTACGAGAACTCCGACGATTGGGGCAACCGGCGCTGGGCAACACCCGGTGCAATCATCGACGGGAAGCTCGTGACCACCGACCTGCGGAAAATCAACATCGGGCTCGAGGAGTTCGTCGACCATTCGTATTACGCCGAATGGACCGGCGACGGGCAGCAACAGCACTACCCCACCGACCCGAGCGGTAATCCGCTGTCACCGTACCACCCATGGAACAAGGTCACCCGCCCGCGTCCCGAAGGGCAGAACTGGAAGGAGAAGTACACCTGGGACACCACGCCGCGCTGGGACCGCAATGCCATGGAGGCCGGTTGCTACGCTCGGCTCTGGAACACGGCCGTTGCGCGGAAGATGCCCGAGAGCCCCTTCATGGAGTCGACCGGTCACTCGCTCAAGATGCGCGTCCCGAAGGGCGCGCTTCCGGAGACCGAACTGGAATGGCACGTGCCCGACGACTGGAATGCATTCGAGCGCAACCGCGGCCGCGCCTACTGCATGGCATTCACCACACTGGTGGCGTTCGAGAACTGGCGCGCGGCGATGGAGATCCTCAAGACCGGTGATACTCGCACCAGCACGAAGTTCGACATGCCAACCCGCGGTGAGCAGCGCGGGGTCGGTTTCTGGGGGGCGGGGCGAGGCTACCTCACGCACCATCTCACGATCGACCGGGGGGCGGTCTCGAACTACCAGATCGTGACGCCGTCGACGTGGAATGCGTCGCCGACCGATCGCTGGGACCAGCCAGGGCCCTACGAAGAGGCGGTACTGAATACGCCGCTCCTCGAGGAGACCAACGATCCGACGAAGTTTCGTGGGCTCGACGTATTGCGGGCAATCAGGAGTTTCGACCCGTGCATGCCCTGCACCACCCACATCCAGTCGGAGGCTGGAATGATCACGCGCGAGGTGAACACGTGCGCGTGCGCCCTTGACGAATGACAGCCCGCCCTGCACGGGTGATCGTTGGTGGCGTCGGATATCCTGATTTGTGTGACCATTCGATCGGGATCGAGATCCAGGAGCGCCTGAGCGACTGGAACGCGCCGCCGACGGTGAGTGTCGAGGACCTGAGCTACAACCCCATTGCTGTGTGTCAGCGTCTAGACGACGAGGCGGCTGACAAGCGGTTCACCCGGATGGTGATCGTCTCGGCGGTGCGCCGCGAGACCCGCCCCGCGGGCACCGTGCATTGTTACCGGTGGGATCGCGAGCTGCCGGCACCCGAGGTGATTCAGGACGCGGTGACCGATGCGGTGACGGGGATCATCGCGCTCGAGAACACGCTGGTGATCATCGGATACTTCGGTGCGCTGCCCGCCGAGACAATCGTCGTCGAGATTGAACCGGAGGCACACGAGTTTGGCGCCGCCCTCAGCGACGCGGTGCGTGCGGTGTTCGAGCCGGTGTGCGAGCGCATCAAGCAATTTGCCACTGACGACGAATCGGTGGCTCGGCTTCCGATCGAGCCACTCACCTTTTCGGTGCCGCCCGGGATGCGAGTCCTGTGACCGGAGCCCCGGAGCTGGGTGATCCCGACACCGACACGGAGCCGGGCCGTCACGACGTGCTGGCGGATGTGTCACGCCTTATCGCGGAGCTGGACCGCCATCCCGATCCCGCCGTCGGCGAGAGCGTGGCTGCATTGCTCGGCGGTATCGACGCGGTGCACCGCACCGGCCTTGCCCATCTCTTCGGTGCGGTGCAGGAACTGGGCGGCGAGGCGTTCGTCAACAAGCTCACCGCCGATGCCGCGATCCGGCTGCTGCTCATGTCGTACGACCTGCTTGCCGTCGATCGGCGCCTGATGACCGAGGAGGCGCTCGACGCCGTGCGCGGGCACCTCCATGGCCACGGCGTCGATGTCGAGCTGCTGGAAGTTGCCGGGAGCGAAGTGTTCGTCAAGCTCCACGGGATCGACGAGACCTCCCTTCCGATCGATGCGATCCGGCATGACATCGAGGCGGCGCTGCGCGAGGGCCCGATCGGCTTCCAGTTCCTCACCTTCGGTGAGCGGGAACGGCCGAAGCCAGCCGCGCTGGTCCAGCTCGGCGGTCGGCGTCCGATCACCCGCCCGATCTATCACCCGGTCTGCGCCATCGATGACGTCGAGCCGGGACAGATGAAGGCTGTCGACGTGCAGGGTCACCCGGTGCTGCTCGCCAATGTGGCGGGAGACATCTACGCGATCGCCAACCGGTGCGGCGAGACCCCCCTCCCACTCGAGTTCGGTACCCTCGACGGACCGACGTTGCTGTGTACGTGGCATGCATGCCAGTATGACGTGCGAAGCGGCGCGCGCATCGACGATCCCGAGGCGCCGCGCCTTCCGGTCTACCCGGTGCGCGTCGACGGCGAGGCGATCCTGATCGCGATGGGTGTCGAGGACGTGCCACCCGGCGCAGGATCGTGAGATGACGCGTACACTGATCGCCGGGTTCGGGAACGTGCTGCGCGGCGATGATGCGTTCGGGGTCGAGGTGATCCGGCGCCTCGAGGCCCTGGGCGTCGCTGGGCCGGGGGTCGAGCTCATGGAGGTGGGGACCGGCGGGATCCGCCTTGCCCAGGAGTTGCTCTCCCCATGTGATTTCCTCATCATTGCAGACGCCATGACCCGAGGCGGTGCGCCGGGGGACACCTACGTGCTGGAGGTCGACTCGGTGGAACAGGTGCACGAAGTGGACATGCATGTGGCGATACCGTCGCACGCGCTGTCGGTGGCGCAGGCGCTCGGGGTGTTGCCCCGCCGTGTGGTGCTCGTCGGTTGTGAACCCGCGATGGTCGACGAACTCGCATTCGAGATGTCGCCGGTAGTCACGGCCAGCGTGGATGTCGCGGTTGCGCATATCCTCGATCTCCTCGGCGCGCACGAAGTCCCGTCGGAAGTTCCGACGACAGGCAGGACAGGGCCAAGAGCCCGCGTTTCCGGGAGGTATGATGAGCCCTGAGTCCCGTGACGATGCGGGTGGCGAGATTGCACGCCAGGACGAGATGCTCGAGTTGCTATTCTGGTTTGAGGGAGAGGGATTGGGCGCGAGTGCGACGATTCCCGGGATGACCCGTTTCCTTGCGCAACCAGAGGACACGGTACGAGCCACACTCGACGAGCTGATGCGCAAGGCGTACATCGTCCAGCCCGACAAGTCGGGCGAGTATCGCCTCACGCCGACCGGGCGGGTGCAGGCAGCCCGTCGATTTGCCGATGAATTTTCCGAGCTGCTGAGTCAGGGACATGGCGAGTGCAGCGATCCAGATTGTGATTGTCACGATAACCCAGCCGGTGCGGCGGCGTGTCACGCCGAACGCGCCTCCGGAGGCCACAAGCACTGATGCGGATAGCGATTGCAGGGAAGGGCGGGACCGGCAAGACCACGATTTCAGGCACGCTGGCTCGGGTGCTCGCGCGTCGGGGGCGAAACGTCCTCGCGGTCGATGCCGACACCACGCCGAACCTGGGAGTGATCCTGGGGCTGTCCCCCGAGGGGACGCTGGCGATGAAGGATCTGCCGCGCAACATGATGGAACGACAGACCCAGGCGGACGGCACCGTGACATCGATTTTCACTGCCGATTCCGACGCGATCATCGACGACTACGCCACTGCGGGCCCCGACGGAGTGCGCCTGCTGGTGATGGGCAAGGTCAACCACGCCGGCGCTGGCTGCCTGTGCGGCGCGCACGCTGCAGTTCGCGGGCTGCTGGGTGAGCTGGTGCGCAAGGACGATCCAGATCGCGACGTGATCGTCGACATGGAAGCGGGATTGGAGCACCTGTCGCGCGGGACCGGCCGCCACCTGTCGCGGTTCGTCGCGACCATCGAGCCGTACTACCGGTCGATGGAAGTGGCGCGTCGGGTGTCCAACCTGGCATCCGAACTCGGCATTACCGACGTGCTTGCGGTGTCGAACAAAGTGCGGGATGAAGGCGACCGAAAGGCCATTGCCGACTTCTGCTCTGCGCACGGGATTCGACTGGTGTGCGAGATCCCGTACGACCCGTCGGTGGTCGAAGCCGAACGGGCCGGCCAGACCCCAATCGACTTCGCCCCCGATTCACCAGCCGTGCGAGCGATCGGGCAGCTCGCCGACACCCTGGTCGCCTAGGCCCGCGGCGCGCCGGGCGATCATCCGCGTTGGGGCGGCGCCCGCCGCCCCGTCCTGGCAGCTCCCGTAGTGTCCAGGATATTGTAGCAAAAGTGTACAGTTTCCGCGGACTTGTGCATGGACCGGATGTTGCATGGTTCACGGTTCCCGACTTCCCTGGCGATCCCATGCAGACCACGCAGACCTCGACTGACGCTCTCTGGCGCCGGTACCGCTCCACCGGGTGCATTGATGCACGCCGCGACCTGCTGAGCCGCTATCTCGGTCTGGTGCATCATGCCGCGCGGGAAGTGGCGCCCAAGGTGCGGGATGCCGTGAGCCTCGACGAGCTCGTTTCCGCCGGGTCGCTTGGTCTCCTCCAGTCGATGGAAGGGTTCGACCCTGAGCGCGGACTCGCGTTCAGCACTTTCGCAATGCGCCGGATCCGCGGTGCCATCCTTGACGAACTTCGGTCCAGGGATCCGCTCTCCCGTTCCGATCGCGCCCATACCCGCCGGCACGACGTCGCGATGCAGGAGCTTGAGCAGAAGCTCCGCCGGCAGCCTACCCAAGGCGAGGTCGCCCGCCACCTCGGCGTCGACGACGACACGATGCACCGCTGGCGGGAGCGTGCCGCCACCGTCGACTCGGTGTCGCTGGAAAGCGAGCGCCTCGGTGGGCAACTCTCCGATCGCATCGGTATCGATGGCAGCGAGGAGATTCACGGCACCGTGGAACGCGCCGAGCGGCGCGACACCATCCGCTTCGCGCTGGGCACCCTCCCTCACCGGGAACGGCTGGTACTCCTGCGGTCCTACCTGGAGGAGAAGACATTACGGGAGATCGCCGGCGAGCTCGGTGTGACCGAATCGCGGGTCTGCCAGCTCCGCACCCAGGCGCTTGCCCGGATGCGCCGCGTCCCCGAGCTGGCCTACGCCAACGAGTAATCGCCGAACCCCCGACACCACACGGTGTTGAACCGCTGTTGATCCTTTCTCGCTAGATTCCCGCGTCGTTCCCCCCGTCCCATGGAGGGCTTGATGCGCACCGCACTGGCGGGAATCATCGACTACGCCGGCCTCTTCCCGCCGGCCAGTTGCACCATGACTCGCGCGGCATCATCCTACGACAGCTATCGTGGCTCCCCGGATCGGTGGATGCTCGGCCGTTTCATCGTGGCCGCGTCCCGCCTCGACGAACTCGGTCAGGTGGTCGACCAGGCCGGTTTCGGCACGCCGGTGGACCCATGGCCGCTGTCTGTGGTGATGGGCGTGAACATGCCCGCCGAGCTCGCCCGCATTAGAGCGTTTGAGGAAACGTGGGGCGCGCAGGGATTCGTCGTCGATGCACTCGAATACAAGGTGAGCTCGGCGGGCCACGCGCTCGCCACCGAGGCGGAACTGCCGGAGCAACTCACCCGCTTCCTCGAGGTGCCGCCGCACGGGCCCTACGATCAGGTGATCGAGGCGATCGGCCGCGTGGGTGCGTTTGCCAAGATCCGCACCGGTGGCACGACCCCCGACCTCATCCCGTCCTCGGCCGACGTCCTGGCGTTCCTGCAGGCAGTGATCAAGCACGATGTGCCGTTCAAGGCCACGGCCGGCCTCCATCACCCTTTCCGCGGCCAGTACCCCCTCACCTACGACGACGACGCCGAGCGGGCGACGATGTTCGGGTTCGTGAACCTCCTGGCTGCGACCGCCGAATTGATGCGGACCGGCGACGCCGACCAGGCGCTACAGATTCTTGATGAAGCTGATCCCGGGGCGTTCGTGCGTTCCGGTGACGAACTGACGTGGCGCGGCAATGTGTATGACGCCGCGACGCTTGCCGCCACGCGCGATCGTGGTTTCCTCTCCTTCGGGTCGTGCTCGTTCCGTGAGCCGGTCGACGAACTTCAACTGGACCGCACCCGATGAATGATCTCGATCACTCGCATGATCCGGCACGACATAGCTGGGTGGAATCTGCAAACGGTCACTCCGATTTCCCGCTGCAGAACCTGCCCTTTGGCGCGGTCGCGGCGTCCGATGACGACCTGCCCGAAGTGGTCGTCGCCATCGGCGATTCGGTGCTCCGTCTCGCCGCCGCATTCGACGCCGGTCTCGGCGCGGGACTGCCGATTGATCCGGCGATGGCCCCATTCCTCCTGGAGCAACTCATGGAGGAGTCCCCGGAAACCTGGACCGCGCTGCGCCGCGAGCTGAGCGACGCACTCAGCGATCCCGCGTGGGCACCGCGCCTCGAATCGGCGCTCATGCCACGAGCAGGCCTGCGGCACGTCCTGCCGGTGCAGTCGATCGACTACACCGATTTTTATGCGTCGATCCATCACGCGACCAACGTCGGATCGATGTTCCGCCCTGACAATCCCCTCCTGCCGAACTACAAGTGGGTGCCGATCGGCTACCACGGGCGCGCGTCATCCATCGTCGTCGGTGGAACCCCGGTTCGTCGCCCGCACGGACAGACGCGCCCAGCGGACGCCACCGAGCCGACATTCGGTCCGAGTCGATCTCTCGATTACGAGTTGGAGCTCGGCTTGATCATCGGGGGAACCAACGCACTTGGTACCGCCGTGACCGCCAACGATGCACGCTCGCGCATTTTCGGCGTCTCACTGCTCAACGATTGGTCAGCGCGCGACCTGCAGGCCTGGGAATACCAGCCGCTCGGGCCCTTTCTCGCAAAGAATTTTGCGACGTCTCTGGCACCGTGGATCATCACCGCCGATGCACTCAAGCCGTTTCGCGTCGCGATGCCTGCGCGCGCCGAAGGCGATCCCGCTCCGCTTCCCTACCTTCAGGTGCCCGGTGATCACACTTGGGCGATCGAGCTCGATGTGCTGCTTTCGACGGCGGCGATGCGGGACCGTGGCGACGAACCGTTCCGGGTGAGCCGGGCACAGTTCGAGGAGGCGATGTACTGGAGTCCGGCGCAGTTGGTGACGCATCACGGCAGCAACGGCTGCAACCTGTCGTCAGGAGACCTGCTCGGTACCGGTACGATTTCGGGACCGGCAGCCAACGCTCGCGGATGCCTCCTTGAGCGGACCTGGCGCGGGGCGGAGCCGCTGTCGCTGCCCGACGGCACGATCCGGCGGTTCCTGGAGGACGGCGATGAGGTGACGCTTACCGGCCGGTGCGTGCGCGACGGGGCGGTGTCGATCGGCCTCGGGGCCTGCTCCGGGACTGTGATTCCGGCGTGACCAGAACCGTTGACGTGGTCGTGAGCTATCTCGCGATGACGTCGCCAGCGCAGTTGCGTCCGGGTGCGGCGCCGGCCGAGGAGATCCGGCTGGTGCGCCTCGATACCTCGAGCGAGGGCACGCCTACGATCGTGCGACAGCTCTACCTCGACGTTGGTACCGCGTGGCACTGGCACGATCGGGCCGCGTGGTCTGACCAGGAATGGGCCGACGCGATCCGCAAGGAAGGCGTGGAGATCTGGGTGGCTCTACGTGACCGGGACGCCGCTCAAGTCGGATATTACGAGTTGGAGCGTGGTGACAGCGACGTCGACATCCGCTATTTCGGCCTCCTCCCCGAGTTCATTGGCAGGGGTTTGGGCGGCTGGCTGCTCACTGGCGCGGTCGAGCGGGCGTGGGAGCTGGGCGCGGTGCGCGTGACTCTCAACACGTGCTCGCTCGACGGCGCGGCTGCGCTGCCCAACTACCGCTCGCGCGGATTCGATCTGGTCAGGATCGTGCACCAACGCCGGGAGCTGCCCGATGAACCTCGCTGACCTTCGCCGGGAGTATGCGAGTGCAGCGCTCGACGAATCGGGGAGCGCCGACGATCCGCATGAGCAGTTCGCGCGGTGGTTCTCGGAAGCTCAGGCGGCTGGAGTGCCGGAACCGAATGCGATGACGCTCGCGACCAGCACACCCGACGGCGCGCCCAGCGCGCGCATCGTGCTGCTGAAAGGGTACAACAGCGCCGGCTTCGCGTTCTTCAGCGACATGCGATCACGCAAGGGTGCCGACCTCGCTGCCAACCCGCGGGCCGCGCTGGTTTTCCATTGGATCGAGCTCGAACGCCAGGTGCGGGTTCGAGGTTCGGTGACACTCATCGATCGTGATGAGGCAGCGGCATATTTCAGGACGCGGCCGGTCGGCTCGAGGTTGGGGGCGTGGGCATCGACCCAGAGCGCGGTGCTCACCGACCGCGCCGAACTTGAGAGACGCTGGGCGGAACGCGAGGAGCAGTTCGCTGGTGGAGAGATCCCGCTGCCACCGCACTGGGGTGGCTTCCGCGTAGTGCCGAACGAGATCGAGTTCTGGCAGGGGCGGATGAGCCGCCTCCACGACCGCCTTCTCTACACCCGCACGCCGGAGCATGGATGGCATCGCGTTCGCCTCTCGCCCTGACCGCCTTCGCGCTGCTGGCGCTCGGCGTCGCACTTCCCGCTGCCGGTCAGGTCGCGCCCTCGTATCAACTTGCCGAGATCATGCGCGGCTACGAAACGGTGGGCCGGGAGCCGACGGGTGTGCAATGGACGCCCGATTCCCGCTGGATCTACTTCTCGTGGCTTCCCGCAGGACGGCGGTGGAACGCCTCGATGGAGTCATATCGGGTGAGGCCTGATGGCGGACGCAGCCCCGAGCGCGTCACCCAGGCTCACGTCGATTCGATGGCACCGGTGCTCGCGGGCGGGCTGACGACCCGTGACGGGCGGCGGCGCGCGGTGGCGGTGCGGGGCGACATGTGGCTGGTCGACCTGCCGTCAGGCGACACGCGACGTCTCACTCGCACGACGCAGACCGAGCAGCTCATCGGATGGTCCGCCGACGAATCCCGGCTGTTCTATCGCACCGGTGACAACGCCTTTGCGTTCCGGGTTCAGGACGGCTATGTCGAGCAGATCACCGACCTGCGCACCGGTGTGGCCCCGGACAGTACGCGCAAGTCGGCGCAGCGCACCGTGCTTGAGCGCGACCAGCTCGCGCTGTTGCAGGTGATTCGTGACCGCGCCGCCACCGATTCCGTCGCAGCCTCGGACCGGGCGGCAAGGGACTCGCAGGCGCTGCGCCCGGTCTACCTCGGACGCGACACCCGGCAACGGGGCATGTGGGTGGCTCCCGTGGGAACGCACCTGGTACTACAGGCGGCCAACGATGCGCAGCCCCGCACCACACAAGTGCCAGCGTACGTCACGGCATCGGGTTACACCGAGGAAATCCCATCGCGAACGAAGGTCGGTGATGCGCAGGGCCGGCTCCGCCTGGGGCTGGTCGAGCTTCAGACCGGCGCGTTGACGTGGCTGCAACTTCCTCTTGCCGACAGCTCGGGCACCGGGATCGGTGCGAGCGTGATCGGGTGGAACGACGCCGGCGACGCCGCGCTGCTCAGCGTTGGTTCGAGCGACAACACCACGCGTGTGCTGGCGCGACTCGACATCGCCAGTGGCACCGTGACACCGCTTCTGCAATCGGTCGATTCGGCGTGGGTGGGTGGACCGTGCGGTGGGTGCGCCGGCTGGTTCCCCGGCAACCGCGGGATCTGGGCGGTCAGCGAGGCCGACGGTTACGCGCACCTCTATGTGATGGACCGGGATGGCGGCAACCTCCGGCAGCTGACTCGCGGCGCGTTCGAGGTGCGCGGTGCCCGGCTTTCGCCAGCCCGCAATCGGTTTGAACTGCAAACCAGTGAAACGTCTCCATACGACAATCAGTTCTTCATCATGTCGCTGGATGGCGGGGCGCGCACGCTCGTTACCGCCGAACCGGGGCTGCACCAGGTGTCGGTGTCGCCCGACGGAGCGTGGGTCGCCGACGTGCGTTCTCGCGGCAACCAGCCGCCGGAACTCTATGTGCAGCACACCCGCGCCGGTGCCGTCGCGCGTCGAGTGACCACCACGCCGAGTGCGGCGTGGACCGCTGGGCGTTGGCTGGATCCGGAGATCATTGACATTCCCGCGAGCGACGGGGTGAAGGTGCCTGCGCGGATCTACCGCCCCGAGGATCTCGGTGTGGCGCCCAACGGCGCCGCCGTCCTGTTCGTCCATGGGGCGGGGTATCTCCAGAATGTCCACCACGGCTGGTCGACGTATTTCCGCGAGTATCAGTTCCATCACCTGCTGGCATCGAAGGGTTATGTCGTGCTCGACGTCGATTACCGCGCGTCGTCCGGCTATGGACGCGACTGGCGCACTGCGGTCTACCGCCACATGGGCGGGCGCGACCTGGAAGACTTCGTCGATGCCTCGAAGTGGCTCACGACGACGCGGGGTATCAGCCCTGACCGAATCGGGATCTATGGCGGATCGTACGGCGGGTTCATCACGCTCATGGCGCTGTTCACCCGGCCGTCATACTTCGGGGCCGGCGCCGCGCTGCGCTCGGTCACCGACTGGGCGCACTACAATCACGGCTACACCTCGAACATCCTCAATGAACCGCAGTCCGACACGCTGGCGTACCACCGGTCGTCGCCGATCTACTTTGCGGAAGGGCTGGAGGATCCACTGTTGATCGCCCACGGCATGATCGACACCAATGTGCATTTTCAGGATGTGGTGCGGTTGTCGCAGCGGCTGATCGAGCTCGGCAAGACGCGGTGGGAGTTGGCGGTGTATCCCGTGGAGGATCACGGATTTGTCCGGCCCGATTCATGGACCGATGAGTACCGCCGGATACTGGAACTCTTCGACCGTTGGCTCCCGGTCGCCGCGGAGGGTGCGTCCCCGCGTGAGTGACGCCGGGGCGAACCTTACCGATGGCCGCCGACTGGTCGGGATGGGCCTGGCGGTCAACGCCTTGCTGGCGCTCGTCAAGGGAGTCGCCGGCGTGCTCGGCAATTCCTACGCGCTGATCGCGGACGCGGTCGAGTCGGTGACCGACATTGCCGGATCACTCGTGGTGTGGGGCGGACTCCGGCTATCAAGCCGCGATCCTGACGAAGATCATCCCTACGGACATGGAAAGGCCGAACCGCTGGCCGCGGCCGCAGTCGGGGTCATGCTGGTCGGCGCCGCGATCGGGATCGCGATCCAGGCGGCCGGTGAGATCGTTGCCCCGCAGCACGCGCCTGCGCCGTTCACGCTGGTGGTGCTGGTACTCGTCATCGTGGTCAAGGAAACCCTGTTCCGGCGTGTGTTGCGTGCGGCGGAGGCCACCGGGAGCAACGCGATCGGCGCCGACGCCTGGCACCACCGGTCCGATGCGATCACGTCGGGGGCGGTGTTCCTCGGCATCGCAGCGGCGCTCATCGGCGGGGCCGGATACGAGTGGTGCGATGACGTCGCTGCGATCATCGCCGCGGTGATCATCGTGGCCAATGCAGCACGCATCCTTCGTCCCGCCCTGCACGAACTGATGGATGGCGCGCCCGATGAGAGTTTCTTTCGTGCGGTTTCCGCTGCGGCGCTGTCGGTGCCAGGCGTGCAGTACATCGAGAAGGTTCGCGCCCGGCGAGTCGGCACGCAGTTCGATGTCGACCTTCATGTACAGGCGGATCCGGCGATGCTGCTTCACGATGCGCACGTTCTCGGCGGCTGCGTGAAGACCGCCATCCGGGAGGCGCTTCCCTCGGCGTGTCATGTCCTGGTTCATATGGAGCCGTACGAGGGGATGCCAGGACCACGCGGCGCGCCGTGACGCTCGACGTTGTCGTTTCGCAGGCGCTGCTTCGCCTCACCCCGCGCGATCGCACCTGTCTCGTCGCCGTGTCAGGCGGCAACGACTCGATGGCGCTCCTCGACCTTCTCCATCGGGGACAGACCGTGCATGGCCGCTCCTTGGTGGTCGGCCAGGTCGATCACGGGATCGATCCGTCGAGCCACCTGGCGGCTGAGCTCGTGCGCGAGGCGGCTGCGACGCGCGGCCTCCCGTTTCTCGCCGCGACCTGCGCGCTGGGCCCGAACGTTTCGGAGACGCGTGCCCGCACCGCGCGCCGAGGTGCGCTGCGAGCGCTCGCGCAGGAGTGCGGCGCCACGGCGATCGTGCTGGCCCATCACGCCGACGACCAGGCGGAAACAGTGCTGCTCCGATTGGTGCGCGGCAGCGGGCCGGCGGGCCTCGCCGCGATGGCTCCCCGGCGTGGCCCATGGGTCCGGCCATTGCTCGGGACGCGACGGGCCGATCTCGCACGCCACGTGGAGTCGGCCGGCCTCACCACCTGGACGGACCCGGCCAACGCCGACCCCCGCCACCTCCGCTCGTGGCTGCGTCACGCCGTCACGCCGCTGCTGACCGAGCGCCTCCCCGATGTGGTCGAGCGGCTGGGCGACGCGTGCGCCCAGGCGCGCAACGCCCGCGTTGCGGCGGACGCGATGCCCGAACTGATCGAGGCGCTCGAATGGGAGGCCACGGATCGCGTGATTTCCGTTGCCGCAGCACCGCTCAGGGGGTATCGTTCCCCCGTTCGAGACGCCTTGGTGGCGGCGATCGCGCGGCGGCTGGGCGTGACTGCGGGGCGGGGCCGGCTCGCTGCCGTTGCCGGGCTGTTGCGCCCCGGAATGACGGCCGGCCGGGTCGACGTCTCGGGGTCGCTGGTGGTGGAACTTGCCTTCGGTCGCCTGACGTTTCATCAGGCGGTACCGTCGTCGTTCGGGGCATCGCCGCTGCCCCAGTCGGGGAGTGAGGCAGTCGGGCCGTGGAGCGTTGTTGTTCGGCGTGGGCCCGTGGAATCCGCGGTGACGCGGTCCGGTGGGACCACAGCGCTGGTGCCGGGGTCCTATACCATCAGGCCTTGGGCACCAGGCGACCGGATCCGGCCGCTGGGTGGCACCGGTACGAGGGCCGTTTCGACGCTCCTCCGGGAGGCGCTCGTCCCACCCCGCCGGCGTAGGCATTGGCCGGTTGTGGTGTCAGATATGGACGCGACGATCGTGTGGGTTCCGGGCATCTGCCGTTCGGAGGCCATGGTTCCCCAACGAGGCACCGAGGGTTTGCATGTCGACTGCACTGACACCTGAGATGCACCGTCGCGCCGCCGGGTGCAACCTGCGAGTCGTGTTCGACGAACCGACGATCGCCTCGCGCGTGCGCGAGCTGGGCCGGGAGATCACCGCCGCGTATCCCGACGGCGACCTGCTCGTGCTCGGCCTGCTCAAGGGAAGCTTCATCTTCCTGAGCGACCTGGTGCGGGAGATCAACCGCCCGCTGCACGTCGATTTCCTGGTCGCGTCGTCGTACGGCGCCGAGAAGGTGTCGAGCGGCAATGTGCGACTGTTGTACGATCCGGAAACGCCGCTTGAGGGGAAGCACATCCTCCTGGTGGAAGACATCATCGACAGTGGCCGCACGATGGTGCGTCTCACTGAGCTCCTCCGCGACCGGCAGCCCGCGTCACTCGCGATCTGCGCGCTGCTCGACAAGCACCTGCTGCCGGAACCCCTCCCCGAGATGCGGTGGACCGGGTTCACGGCTCCGCCCGCGTTCCTGGTCGGTTACGGCCTCGATCACGCGGAAGACCATCGCCACCTCCCGTTCATTGGTGACCTGATCTGATGGCTGAACGCACACCCCCGAATTCTCCGTCCAACTGGGCCGGGCACAGCAAGACGCTCGCCCTGTGGTCGCTATCCATCCTCATCGTGGTTGCCCTCTTCCAGTACATGGGGAAGAAGAGCGCCCCCACCGAATTCACGTACACCGAGTTCGCCCAGCAGCTTGCCGGCGGCAACGTTGCCGCGGTTGAGATCGAGAGCGGCAAGGCGATGAAGGGCGAGTTCCGCACCCCGGTGATGCAGGACTCCCGTCCGGTGAAGGTCTTCACGGTGTTGCTGCCCGTGGCCAACTCGGAGGAGTTCATCACTCGGCTCGAGCAGTCCGGTGTGCAGATCACGGCCCGCGAGCCGAAGGGAGGCATCGCGTTGTTCCTGCTGCAGGCGCTGCCATGGATCGTGATCATCGCGCTCTGGTGGTTCATCTTCCGGCAGATGCAGGCCGGCGGCAACCGGGCGTTCGCGTTCGGGAAGTCGAAGGCGAAGCTGCTGACCGGTGACACGCCGAAGGTGACGTTTGCCGATGTGGCCGGCGCCGATGAGGCGAAGGTAGAGCTGCAGGAAGTGATCGAGTTCCTCAAGGATCCACAGAAGTTCACCCGTCTCGGCGGTCGGCTTCCCAAAGGTGCGCTGCTCGTCGGCCCACCGGGCACCGGCAAGACGCTGCTGGCGCGTGCCGTCGCGGGCGAGGCGGCCCGGCCGTTCTTCTCGATGTCGGGTTCCGACTTCGTCGAAATGTTCGTAGGCGTCGGCGCATCGCGCGTGCGCGACCTGTTCGAGCAGGGCAAGGCGCATGCGCCGTGCATCATCTTTATCGACGAGATCGACGCCGTCGGTCGCCATCGGGGCGCCGGCCTCGGCGGTGGGCATGACGAGCGCGAGCAGACCCTCAACCAGCTGCTGGTCGAGATGGATGGCTTCGAGTCGAACGAGGGCGTGATCCTGATCGCGGCCACGAACCGTCCCGACGTGCTCGACCCGGCGCTGCTCCGGCCCGGTCGCTTCGATCGGCAGATCGTGGTCGACGCACCCGACATGAAGGGGCGCGAGGGCATCCTGCGCGTGCACGTCCGGAAGATCCCGTTGTCACCCGATGTCGACCTCGCGGTGATCGCCAAGGGGACACCCGGCATGATGGGCGCCGACCTGGCGAACCTCGTCAACGAGGCGGCGCTGCTCGCGGCCCGCAACAACAAGAACTCCGTCGACATGCACGACCTCGAGGAGGCGAAGGACAAGGTCATGCTGGGCGTGGAGCGTCGCTCGCTGGTGCTCACCGAGGAAGACAAGAAGCTCACGGCGTATCACGAGGCGGGGCATGCCGTGGTCGCCATCAAGACGCCCGGCAGCGACCCGGTGCACAAGGTCACGATCATTCCGCGCGGACGTGCGCTCGGCCTCACCGCGTCACTGCCCGAGGTCGATCGTCACAACTACACGCGTGACTGGCTGATCGGCTCCCTGGCAATGTTCTTCGGGGGGCGTGCTGCCGAGGAGATCGTCTTCGGCAAGGGCGCCGTCACGACCGGTGCGGGGAATGACATCGAGCGCGCCACCGTGCTCGCGCGCAGGATGGTGACGCAATTCGGGATGAGCGAGGTCATCGGACTGATGTCCGTGGGCGAGCGCGAACAGGAGGTGTTCCTCGGGCGGGAGTTCGGCTCGCGGCGCGAGACCTCGGAGCAAACCGCCCAGATGGTTGACGGCGAGGTCAAGCGGTTGCTCGACGAGGCGTATGCCACTGCTCTCGAGCTGCTCAACGCGAATCGTGATCTCCTCGAGCGCATCGCGTTGGCGCTGCTCGATCGCGAGACGATCGACCGCGAGGATCTCGACCTGCTCGCGCGCAATCAACCGTTGCCGCCCCGATCATCACCGCCGGCGGTCAAGGATATCGCCGCTGCGGCACCGGCCCGCGGCGAGGCCCCCGTCATCAAGCCGATCCTCGGCGCACCACCGGCAGAGCCCTTCGGCGCGTGATCGTCACGCCAATCCCGGCTCGCAGCACCACCGCGATCCGTGACGCCCTCCTGTCCCATGGATGGGAGGGCGAGGTGTGTCGGGACGCTGCGATCGGTATCGGGGCCGCGGCGTATCACGTCGCCGGAATCGACAGGGCCGCGATCGAGGCGATGCTGCCCGTCGCCGGCCGCCTGGGCCTCGAGCTGGTCACCGGCCCCGACTGGTTGATTCTCGCGGGCGCCCGCTCGCGACTCGGCGCCTTCGCTCGCCCGTGGGTTCAACCTGAGGCGGTGCAGGAGCTCGCCATTGCGATCGGGATGGCGATGCCGCCCGAGCCCGCCCGGGAGTGGCTGCACGCGACCGGCGCCATCGCGCTTGCCGAACCAGTGATGATCGGTGTCATCAATGTGACCCCCGACTCGTTCAGCGACGGCGCGGCGCACGCCACGGTCGACGACGCGTTGCGGCATGCGGAGGTCTTGCTCGAGGGCGGCGCGAGCATCATCGATGTCGGGGGTGAATCGACGCGACCGGGCGCAACCGAGATCGACGAGGCAACCGAAGCAGCACGCGTCATGCCGGTCATTGCTTCGCTGTTTGCCCGGTTCCCGCGCATTCCCATATCGGTCGACACCGTTCGCGGTGCCACCGCGCGCCGTGCGTTGGAGGCTGGCGCATCGATCGTCAATGATGTCACGGCCGGCCGCCACGACCCCACGCTCCTCGATGTCGCGGCGGGCACGGGCGCAGGGCTGGTGCTCTCCCATTCCCGTGGGCCGCTGTCGCGCATCGCGTCATACGACGGCGCCGACTATGATGGCGACGTGACCGGGGTGGTGCTCCGCGAGCTGCAACTTGCCATCGGCTCGGCGATCGCCGCGGGCGTCGCCGCACCGCGCATCGTGATCGACCCGGGTTTCGGATTTGGCAAGCAGCCTCACCAGAACTTCCGGCTGCTCGACGATCTCGATGCATTCGTCGCAACCGGCTTCCCGGTGCTCGCGGCCGTATCGCGCAAGCGGTTTCTCGGCGTGGCCACGAGCCGTGACGTCGACGATCGCGACCGCGCCACGGCTGCCGCGTGCGCGCTCGCCGTCGACCGGGGTGCACTGCTCCTGCGGGTACACGATCCCGCCGCAGTGCGCGACGCTGTGGCGGTGGCGGCAGCGCTCCATCGGAGCAGGGCATGAACGAGCGAACGCCGCCGTACCGTTCCGCAGCGCTGGCAGGCCTCGTGGTGCTCGCGATCTACCTCGCGACGCTCGCTCCCAGCGTGACGTTCTGGGACGCCGGCGAGTTCATCGCCGCCGCGCATGGGCTGGGGATCCCGCACCCTCCCGGCACGCCGCTCTTCGTGCTGCTCGCGCATGTGTGGGGATTGCTGATGCCGGTTGGCGAGTACGCCTTCCGCCTCAACCTGCTCAGCGCGGTGTGCGGGGCGATCGCTGCGAGTTGCTGGTTCCTCGTCGCCCACTCCGTGATGGAACGCCGCGTCGCGTCCCTTGGCGATCCGGCTGATCGAATCCTCCCGCTGGGCGCGGGGGCAGCGGCGGCGGCGTTCACCGCGTTCGGATACACGATGTGGCAGAACGCGGTCGAGACGGAGGTGTACGCGGTCGCGACACTCACGATCGCGTTCGCAACATGGCTCACCATCCGCTGGCGAGAGGCGCGCGACACCAGCCGGGGTGCCCGCCTCCTGTTGATGGTGCTGTACCTTGGTGGGATCTCGATCGGGAATCACCTGCTTGCGCTGCTTGTCGGGCCTGCGATCATACTGGCACTTGTGACAGAGGCGTGGAGACGCCCCCTCTCGAGCGCTCCGATCATCCGCGATGAGTGGGCCCGGATCGGTGTCGTGGCCGCCGTGTGGATGCTGCTGATCGCGCTCGGGCTGGGCAGCAGCAACCTCACCATCATCACCGGCCTCATGACGATCGGCGCGGCCGGGTGGGCGTTCCGGCAGCGGCAGGTGTCATTCGCCGCGACCGCCATCCTGATCGCCGTGGTCGGTGTCACGCCGTATCTCTTTCTTTATTTCCGGGCGAGACAGGGACCGTTCCTCAACGAGGCGGATCCGTCGACGTGGAATGCGCTGCTCGACGTCATCCGTCGTGCGCAGTACCCACCGCGCACCCCGCTCGACGACCCGACCGTGCCGGCGTTCACCAATCCCAATCCCGGGCGCACCATCGAACTGCTGGGGTACCAGCTCTTCAACTACGTGCAGTACTTCGACTGGCAGTGGGGTCGTGGTCTGGCGCGCAGCATCTACATGTCGCCAGCGCGACTTGTGGTGACGCTCGCGATGGCGTCGCTGGGCCTGCGTGGCGCGATGGCGCAACGGCGGGCTGACCGCTCGGGGTTTGCCCTCATGGCGGGGCTCTTCGTCGTCACGGGGATCGGCCTCGTGATCTACATGAACTTCCGGCCCGGTCCGTCAATCGGGTGGGAACGCTGGGCCACCTCAGCGCAGCACGAAGTGCGCGAACGCGACTACTTCTTCGTGGCCAGCTTCCTGGCTTGGGGCACCTGGGCCGCCATCGGGCTCGCCGACCTGGTTCGTGCGGCGCGGGAGCGCTTGCAGCCACGCTGGCGTCCGGCGGCGATGCTGCTCTTCGGTGCGGCCGCGCTCCCGATCGTGTTCAATGCGCCGGCTGCAACGCGGCAGCACAACGCCGACGCCACGCTGGCTCGTGACTTCGCCCGGGCGCTGCTGCAGTCGGTCCCGCCGGGAGGCATCCTCTTCACCTACGGCGACAACGACACATTCCCGCTATGGTATGCGCAGGAGGTGGAACGCGTGCGGCGTGATGTCACCATCGTGTGCCTCGCACTCGCCGAGACGCCTTGGTACATCCGACAGCTCCGGGAACATCGTCCTGACCCGGTCGACCGGGCCGGCCTTGCGACAGCATGGCGCGATGTCCTGGCGCCTGTATTCGACGGCCCGATTCATACCCTCGACGATTCGGCGATCGCTGCGTTCCGTCCGGTGATCATCGATCAGGACCTCGAGGTACCGCTGGCGAACGGTCAGGTAATTCGTCTCGCGCGCGGCACCGCCGTGTACGCCAAAGACCTGACCGCGCTCCAGATTCTGCGTCAGAATGCCGGTCGGCGCCCGGTGTCGTGGTCGATCACCGCGTCGCAGCGCCTATTCGGACTTGGCCCCGATCTGGTGCAACAGGGCTTGGTGCTGGTACTGCCCACAACGCCGCCCCCGACCACCGATCTCATCGGCGGAGATGCCCTCGGTCCGGATGGGGCGGCCTTTGATCTCCGGACCACGCAGCAGCTGATCGCTGAGACCTGGCATTTCGGGAAGCTTTTCGAGCAGGGCATTGCCGACCTCGACCCCAACACAGCCGCCATGGCGAGCACCTTGGCTGTGCCGTATGCCCAGGCCGGGATCGGCCTCCTCCAACGGGGCGATACCGTCGGCGCTATGGAAGCGCTCCGCCATGCTACCGCGGTCTCTGACCAGCCCCAGCTCGTGGCGCTCATCCAGCAGCTTCAGGGGCACGCTGAGCGCCCTCGCCCATAGAATCCTCCCCGAATCAACTAGATTTCGCGGTTATGCCTGAAGCGGCCTTGCCAGTGAGACTTGACCGGATACGGCACGAGATCGCCGACGCGCAGGCGGGGCGCTGGTCGCACCCGGTCCGGATCGTGGCGGTCACCAAGACGCACGGCGCCGAGGCGGTGCGAGCGGCCAGCGGCGCGGGGTTGGATGCGGTCGGCGAGAACCGGGTCCAGGAGGCGCTGGCGAAGCAGGACGAGTGCGCCGATGTCGCAGTGGCATGGCACCTGATCGGTGGCCTGCAGCGCAACAAGGCGCGCCATGTGATCGGTCGGTTCGCGCTCATTCATTCGATCGATCGTCTCGATCTTGCGGCCGAGCTGGCACGCCGCGCTGAAGCCGGGACGACGCAGGCCGTGCTGGTGCAGGTCAACTGCTCGGCGGAACCGCAGAAGGGCGGGGTCGAGCCCGACGAACTGGCTCGCCTGCTCGACGGGATCGGGCGCCTCGCCGGGCTCGCCGTCCGCGGGCTGATGACGATGGCCGCATTCGGCGCAGGCGAGGCCGAACAGCGCCGCACGTTTGCACGGCTTCGCTCGTTGCGTGACGCCGCACAGGGAGACGGCCACGCGCTGCCCGACCTTTCCATGGGCATGTCCGACGATTACGTCGCTGCCGTGCAGGAAGGCGCGACCATGCTCCGACTTGGTACGGCGCTGTTCGGCCAGCGCCCATGACAGGAAATACCAGAACCGTGACCGACGCGACCTCTACCCCGAACTCCGCCACCGCTCGCTGGCCTGCCTGGCCGGCGGGGGGCGCCGATGCGCTCGAGCAGGCGTTGCTCGCGGCGTGGAAGGAGGAGGCGCTGTTCGGCACGGTGCAGGCGCGCACCGCCGACGCCCCCGGATACGTGTTCTACGAGGGTCCGCCCACCGCGAATGGTCGACCGGGGATTCATCACGTCTTTGCTCGCACGATCAAGGACCTGGTGTGCCGCTACCACGTGATGGACGGCAAGCGGGTGACGCGGATCGCCGGCTGGGACACGCACGGGTTGCCGGTTGAGCTGGAAGTCGAGAAACAGCTCGGCTTCACCGGCAAGCAGGACATCGAGGCGTACGGTGTTGCGGAGTTCTCCCGTCGGTGCCTCGAGAGTGTGTTCACCTACCGCGACGAGTGGGTCGAACTCTCGAACCGGATCGGATATTGGCTCGATTACGATCGGGCGTACGTCACGTGCACGAAAGAGTACGTGGAGTCGGTGTGGTGGTTGCTGCAACGGCTCTACCAGCGCGACATGCTCTATCGTGGACATCGGGTGTTGCCGTATTGCCCCCGCTGCGGCACCGGCCTGTCGAGCCATGAACTGGCGCAGGGCTACGCCGAGGTGCGCGACCGCTCGATCTACGTCGCCTTCCGGCTGACGGACGGCAGCGACCGTGAGCTGGTCGTGTGGACCACCACGCCGTGGACGCTGCCGAGCAATGTCGCCGTGGCGGTGCACCCCGACTTGGAGTACGCGGAGTTCAGCCATCCCGGTCATCCAGGGCGCACCTTCGTGGCCGCCGCCGCCCGGGCAGCCAAGATGGAGGAGATCCTCGGGGAGGGGATCGTCACCGGTGCCGTGGTCCGTGGCACCGCGCTGGTGGGCCTCGGCTACGAGCGAGTGCTCGATGTCGTGTCGATCGAGGGTGGGGGCCGGCATTCGGTCGTTGTTCCCGGCGAGTTCGTGACCGCCGACGATGGCTCGGGACTGGTGCACATGGCGCCGGCGTTCGGGGCGGACGACTACGCGGCGGGCCAGGCCCACGACCTCGCGCTGCTCCGACCGGTGGCGGCCGACGGGACGTTCCGCGGCACCACGTGGGAGGCCATTGAGGGTCGGCTGGTCACTGCCGACGAGACCAACGAGCTGATCATCCGCCGCCTCAAGGAACTCGGGCGCCACCTGCGCACCGAACAGTACGTGCACAGTTACCCGCACTGCTGGCGCTGCCGCAGCAAGTTGATCTACTACGCCCGGGATTCGTGGTTCGTGCGGACGTCGTCGGTGAAGGACCGGATGCTGGCGCACAACGCCAACGTTGCGTGGCATCCACCCGAAGTCGGTACCGGACGCTTCGGTGAGTGGCTCGGCAACAACATCGACTGGGCGCTCTCTCGCGACCGTTATTGGGGCACGCCGCTGCCGATCTGGGTGAGCGATCGTGACCCGTCGCACATCGAGGTCATTGGATCGCTGGCGGAGTTGCAGGAAAAGGCCGGGTTCGTGCCGACCGACGACCTCTCGGTCCACAAGCCGTGGATCGACGAGGTGACATGGCCGGCGCCTGGTGGCGGCACCATGCGGCGAGTGCCGCAGGTCATCGATACCTGGTTCGATTCCGGAGCGATGCCCTGGGCGCAGTGGCACTACCCATTCGAGAACCGCGAAGATTTCGAGGCGCACTTTCCGGCCGATTTCATTTGCGAGGGGATCGACCAGACACGCGGTTGGTTCTACTCGTTGCTGGCGATTGCGACGACCGCGTTTGATGCGCAGCCCTACCGGAACGTGATCGTCAACGAGCTGGTGCTCGACGCGAGCGGCCAGAAGATGTCGAAGAGCCGGGGCAATGTCGTGGATCCGTGGGCGCTGGTCGCGCGACACGGTGCCGACACCGCGCGCCTCTACATGCTGATGTCGAGCCAGGTGTGGCAACCGAAGCGGTTCGACGAGGCGCAGATCGCCGAAACAGCAGGCGGCTTCCTCAACACGCTGCGCAACACCTGGCAGTTTTTCGCGCTCTACGCTGAGCCGGTGCCTGAGGATGCTGAAGCAACCCTCACGCTTGTCGACCATTGGATCCTGGGGCGCCTGGACGCCACGGTGCGGTCAGTGCGCGCGGCCTTCGATGGATACGACGTCACCACCGGCGTGCGCGCGATCGCCGATTTCGTCATCGATGACGTGTCCAACTGGTATGTGCGCCTGAATCGCGCACGCTTCTGGGCGGCCGACGGCACGGTCGACGTTGCCGCCGTTCGCACACTGCGTGAGGTGCTGGCGACCACGAGTCGCCTCCTCGCGCCCGCGGCGCCGTTTGTCAGCGACTGGATCCATCGGGCACTCGAGGGCAGTTCGGTCCACTTGGCGTCGTTCCCGACCGATGAGGGTCGGCTCGACGTCGAGCTCGACCGGGCGATGGATGCGGTACGCCGCCTTGCGTCGCTGGGTCGGGCCGCACGCGAGACAGCCACGATCCGGGTGCGCCAGCCACTGGCAACAATGCAGGTGGCGATGCCGCGCGACATCCCGCCGGCACAGTTCGCGCTGCTTGAGCCGCTCCTGCGGGCCGAGACGAATGTGCGCACGATCGAGGTTGTGGCGTCGGATGCATCGCTGGTGCGACTCCGTGCCAAGGGGAATTTCCGGGCGCTCGGCAAGCGGTTCGGAAAGGAGACGCCGGTGGTGGCCTCGGCAATCCTGACCTTGGAACCCGACGCGTTGCGGATCCTTGAGGGCGGCGGAACCGTTCACGTTGCCATGCCCGACGGCTCGAAGGTGGAGGTGCTCGCCGACGAGGTCGCGATCGAGCGAGAGGTCGTGACGGATTGGCCGGTGGCAAGCGAGGGGCGGTACGTGGTGGCGCTGGACCCGGTGGTGACGGAGGCGCTCGCGCAAGAGGGTCTTGCCCGAGAGCTGGTGAACCGGATTCAGCGGCTTCGCAAGGACGCCGGCTATGATGTCAGCACCAGGATTGCCGGCGCGTTCGACGGCGATCCCGCGCTGCGGGATGCGGCGATTGCCCACCGCGGGTACATCGCGGCGGAAACGTTGATGGTCGAGTTCGACGTCGGCCCGATGGCCGGCGCCCACGATCGACGCGAGTCGATCACCATAGATGACCACACTGGCGCACTCGGGGTGCGCCGGGTCGGGGATGGCCGGTCCCCCCTGCCTGAACCGGCACCTGCGGAGCAACCGTGACGAAGACCCAGTTGAAGCATCTCGAAGGCCGCCTCCTGGAGGAGCGCGCGCGTGTCATGAAGGAACTCGGGTACTACGACGAATCGTTCAGCGCGTCGCTGCAGAACGCCGACGGTGATCTCTCGTCGTACTCGTTCCACATGGCCGATCAGGGCACCGATGCGATGGAACGCGAGAAGCAGTTCCTCTTCGCATCACAGGAGGGCCGCTACCTCTGGCACATCAACGAGGCACTTCGGCGGCTCTACAACCAGCCCGACAAGTTCGGGCGGTGCCACCAGTGCGGAGTCCAGATCGACTTCGACCGGCTGGACGCCCTGCCGCACGCGCGACTCTGCATTTCGTGCAAGGAGAAGGAAGAGGATGCCAAGCGCCGCTGAACGCGGCCGGTTCTGGATCGTGCTGGTGGCGGTCGTGGCCCTCGACCGGATCACCAAGATCGTCGCAGAGTCTGCGCTGGTCGGCGATCGGATCATCGGCATCGTTGGCGACGTGGTGCGTCTGCGGTTGGTGTACAACCCCGGCGCTGCCTTCGGGATCCACGTCGGCGCGTACTCGCGATGGTTCTTCCTGGCTGTCGCGATCGCCGCCGTGTGGTTGTTGCGGCGGATGTGGATCGAGGCGGCGCCGACCGACACGCTGCGCCGATGGGCCGTTGCCATCGTTGCCGGTGGCGCCGCCGGCAACATGATCGACCGGGTTCTTTCGTCGCGCGGCGTGATCGACTTCATCGATGTGGGACTCCAACCGGCGAGCCTCCGCTGGCCGACCTTCAACGTGGCCGATATCGCCGTGACGTGCGGCGCGGTGGCCTTGGCCCTCTCGCTGTGGCGCGAGGATGCCGAGCGTCGGCGCGCGGTTCAGCCCGACATCGGATGATCGAGTGAACTTCTGCGTGACAGTCGCTGAGACGGAACGGCTCGATCGGTTCCTTGCGGACCAATTGCAGTTGTCGCGCACCCACGCGGCGCGGCTGATTGGCGAAAAAGCCGTCACCGTTGGTGGTGCCGTGGCGCGCGCATCGCGCACCATGATCCGCGGTGACCTCGTTGAGGTCACCTATCCCGAGCACGTGCCGGCGCGTCAGCTCGCGCCCCGCGACATCCATCTCGACGTCGTGTATGAGGACGAGTACCTCGCGGTGATCGACAAGCCGGCGGGTCTCGTGGTGCATCCGGCGCCGGGTCATTGGGACGACACGCTGGTCAACGCCCTCGTCGCACGTGGTACGACGCTTTCCGGCGGGGCAGCGGGTCGTCCCGGCATCGTGCACCGGCTCGACCGCGACACCTCCGGGCTGATCATCGTCGCCAAGGACGACTTGACGCATCGCCGCCTTGGCGCACTCATCGCCGCACGACGCATCTCAAGGGTGTATGCCGCCTTGGTCTGGGGTCACCTCGACCACGACCTCGTCACGATAGAGGCTCCGCTCGCCCGCCATCCGCGCGACCGGAAACGGATGGCCGTCGTCGACGGTGGACGCACCGCGCGGACTGATGCGTTCCAGATCGCGCGGTGCGGCTCCGTGTCCCTCCTTCGCCTCGAGCTCCACAGCGGGCGCACCCACCAGATTCGGGTCCACCTCGAATCGATCGGTCACCCCATCGTGGGCGATCCGGTTTATGCAGGTGGCGGCGCGAAACGCATTTCCGGATCGGATAACCTCGCGGCCCGACGCCTGGAGGAGCAGACCCCCCGGCAGGCCCTTCATGCCGCGCTGCTGGCATTCCGCCACCCGATCACCGGGGCGGACCTCCGCGTCACGTCGCCGTGGCCCGAAGACCTTTGGCCGCTACTCACCGGCGCCCTGGGCCCCGACGCCCCCCCCACGTTCGAGACCGCGCTCGCGGATCTCCGCTTCTTCGAACGCGATGAGTGAGCCTGCCGCAGGCACATCGTGCCTGATCTTCCGGGTGGGTGGCCAGCGATACTACCTCCCAGTTGAATCAGTCGTCCATGTGATGCGCAGCGTCTCGCTCACCCGGGTCCCCGCGACAGACGCTGCCGTAGCGGGCCTCGTCAACCACCGCGGAAAAGTGTTGACAGTGGCGCACATGGGCGAGATTCTGGGTAGTCCGCTCGACGAGGGGCCGGGCGAGGTGATCGTCGTCGAGGATCGGGGGCGACGCTTCGCGCTAGCGGTCGACGCTGTCCTCGAGCTCTCCGCTGAGGCGCGCACGGGGCTTGCAAGGATCGACCTCGAGCAGGTCGCAACCGCGATCTTCGCCTGAACCAGAACGGAGGGTGGCATGGCCCAGCGGATCCTGATCTGTGACGACGCGATTTTCATGCGGACGATGATCGCCGACATCCTCACGGGCGCGGGTTACGAGGTCGTGGGCGAGGCCGAGTCGGGGCTCCAGGCGGTGGAGCGGTATAAGACCCTCAAGCCCGATCTCGTCACCATGGACATCGTGATGCCCGACATGGGTGGTATCGATGCCGTGAGGGCGATCGTGGGAGCGCATCCCGAGGCGAAGATCCTGATGTGCAGTGCCATGGGCCAGCAGGCCTTGGTGGTCGAGGCCGTCCAGGCGGGTGCGAAGGATTTTGTGGTGAAGCCGTTTCAGCCTGCCCGTGTGCTCGAGGCGGTCCAGCGCGTACTGACGGGATGACCGACCCGCGGCGCGCGCGATATGTCGCGCTGTTCGTCGCGGAGTCGCAGAGCCTGCTGTCGGGAGCGCGCCGCGCACTGGCCGACTGGCTCGACGCCCCTTCCGAGAGCGCCCCGGCTGAGGAGCTCTTCCGGACACTCCACACGATCAAGGGCATGGCTGGTTCGCTCGGCTTCGATGCGCTCACCGCCCTGACGCACGCGACCGAGACCGAACTGGCCGAAGTGAGAGGCGGCGAGCGCACCGTCGATCGGGCATGGATGGCCCAGCTCGAGCGGCGCCTCGACGACGTCGCGGTCGCGTGCGACACCGCCGTGGCCGCCGAGACGGTCGAGCCGGACCACACATCGACCTTCAAGGTGGTGCGTCCACCGCGCATCGTGCGCGTGGACCTCGACCGCCTCGACGCCCTGATCGAGGACCTTGGCGGGCTAGTCACCGCGCGGCAGGAGCTTGAACGCCAGGCCGAGCAAGACACCCTCTCGCCCGTCGCCCGCGCCGCGACGACGATGGCCCGCCGGCTGGATGCGTTGCAGGACCGCATCCTGCACGTCCGCCTTGCGCCGCTCACCGAGGTGTTCGAGCGCATTCCTCCGATCGTGCGCGACCTCGCCCGGCAGCTCGGGAAGGACGTGACCGTAGAGCTGACCGGCGGCGATATCGAGGTCGATCGCGCGATTCTCGATCAGTTGGCCGAGCCGATGATCCATCTTCTCCGCAACGCCGTCGATCACGGGATCGAGCTTCCCGCCGATCGCCGCTCGGCGGGCAAACGCCCGGCCGGCAAAGTGGCCGTCCAGGCCAGGCGCGAGCGGGACGCGGTGATCCTCGATCTGATCGACGATGGCCGCGGGATCGATCGGGATCGGGTTGCGGCGAGCGCCAGGGAGCAGGGGATCCTCGACTCCGGGTCGATGCTCACCGACGACGGACTCCTCGCGATCCTTTCGCGGCCCGGATTCAGCACTGCCACATCGGTGACCGATGTTTCGGGACGGGGTGTGGGCCTCGATGCAGTGGTGGCAAGGCTCCAGGCGATGGGCGCGGCGCTGGCCATCACCACCGTGACGGGGCATGGCACCGTCTTCTCGATCCGACTGCCGACGCGGCTCGGCATCATGCGTGCAATGGTCACTGGTATCGGCGACGAGCGGTACGTGATGCCACTCACCCACGTCGCCGAGTTGGTTGCGTACCAAGCCACGGCCTCCCGGGACGACGAGGGACGGATCCTCATCGATGTCCACGGTGAGCCAGTGCCGGTGGTCGACCTCCGGCGCCTGCTGCAGTACCGCGGGCCACCGCCACCGCTCCACCGACCGGCGATCGTGATCGAGGCGAACGGACAGCGGATTGCGATGCTTGCCGATGCGGTCCATGGACAGTTCGACGCAGTCGTCCAGCCGATCGACCGCCCCGCTGGGATGCCCCGATGGATCACGGGGGCGACGGTGCTCGACGATGGGCGTCCGGCCTTGCTGCTCGACCTTGCGAGCGTCGTGTGACGCCGCGGCGGACCGACGACACGGAATCACAGGATGGCAGGTTGCCGATTCACGACCAAGGAGTCCAGATGACCACCAATGAACTCGAAGTCCTACGACGCGATGGCTTGCGCGAGGTCGCCACGATCGGTGCCGGGCACGCCGCCACGGCGCTCTCGCAGCTCACCGACCGACGGATCATGATTTCGGTGCCCCAGGTGCGGCGCGTGGCGTATGTCGAGCTCCCCGACATGCTGGCCACCTTCGGTGGTCATGTGGCCGTGGTGTCGATGCGGATGCTCGGCGACCTCACGGGACGTTCGCTGCTCGTATTCAACGAGCGGGACGCCACACGGCTCTGCGACCTGATTCTGCGCCGTCCGATCGGACCGCCGCGCGCCCTCGGCGAATTGGAGCAGTCCGGCCTGAAGGAAGTGGGGAACATCGTCTGTTCGGCATACCTCACGGCGCTCAGCAACTTCATGGGAATGATGCTCCTACCGTCGGTCCCCTCGCTCACCGTCGGCTCGATGCCTGATGCCGTGGCCAGCACCGTCGACCCGAACGAGGGAACCAGCGATCTTGTCTTCTGCGTCGACACCGCCTTCCGCGCGGAGAACGTCGACCAACCGCTGACCGGTGCGTTCCTCTTGATGCCGGATCAGGCGTCGATCAAGGCCATTCTCGAGGCCATTCGGCTCGACTGACATGGCAGGATCACCGCCCCGCGTCCCGTCGACGGTCGCCGCCATCGTCCGCCGCATTGACCACAGCGATCCGGCCGTGCTCACCAATGCGGCCTGGTTCGCGGCCCGCCGGGGCGACCTCGGTTCGGCAAGGGCCTGTGCCGAACGCGCCACCACGTTGCCCGGGGCCCCCGGGGATGCACATCGCACACTGGCCCTGCTCGATGCTGGCGCGCCCGAGCAACTCCTCCTCGCCCTTCCGACATCCGCCGCGCGCGTGGGTGCGGTGCCTGTCGCGGTGACGTTGGAGATCGTTGAACCCGACAAGCCGGCTGCGACCACGATCGCCGATGGGCGCGCACTGCTGGACGCCGGACGGGTGGCTGATTCGCTCGCCGTCTTCGACGTGCTTGCCAATGGGAAGGAGGCTGACGCAGCCGTCCTGTTTCACCGCGGTGTGGCGCTGGCCAAGATGCGCCGGTACCGCGACGCAATGCATGACTGGCACGCGATCGATCGCACCGATCCGGCAGGGCCGCTTGCTGCCGTGAGCCGACGGCTCGCGGCGTCGGCGCGCCGGCTTGCCGACCTTTTCACCGGTACAGGCTGAGCCGCGATGCACGGGCCATTGAGCGAGATCGGTCTCGCCGACGTATTGCAACTCCTCGAGCGCGGACGCCGCTCGGGGTTGTTGCGCGTCGTCGGACCCGATCCAACCATGCCCCGCACGCTCGGCATGCAGGATGGACGCATCGTGATGGTCCACCCCGACGCCACCGATGAGGCGGTCACAGCCGGGCTGGTGGAACGCTCGCTGGCGCCGGCAAGCGGGGAGTCAGAGCCCCTGCCAGCGATCGTGCGGGAGGCGCTGCGCCGTCGTCTCGCGACGCGCGCACTCTCCCGCATGATGTTCTGGAACCGCGGACGCTTTGACTTCGAGGAGCATGGTGGCGAGGTCGGTCCGCTGTCGTTGTCCCCCGATGCGCTCCTCATCGCCATGGTCGCCGCCGAAGATCGGCGTGCGACGCTGGGCGCTGACATGGCAGCGTTTCAGTCGGTACCGGAGTTCGCCACCGACGATTCGATTGCGGCGGGCGTGCCATGGTTCCCGGGCGTCCTCGACTGGCGCATTCTCGATGCCGTCGACGGCATTCGCGACGTTGGGACGATGGCAATCTTGCTAGGCGAGCCGATCGAGGACGTCGCCGGATCGATTCAGGGGTTGGTCGCCTCGGCTATACTTGTGCTCAGTCCGCCGCTGATCGAGCAGGCGCGCGCCGCGATCGACGCAGAACACTTTCACGACGCGATCACCCTGCTGCGGCATCGGCTTGCGGTGGTTCCCGACGACGCCGAAGCGTGGCGCGCCCTGGGACTGGCCGAAGCCGGTGCAGGGCGCTTCGCCGCCGCCATCGACGCGTGGACGGCGTGGCAGGGGATCGATCCTGCACACCTCGACGATGCGTCGATGCTGATTCATGCGGCGCGCACCATGGACGACGCCCTGCGAGAGCCGTGACCTTTCCTGCACCCAATTCCCCGACCCCACCACGTGGCCACGCGTTCCTCGAGCTCGGCGAACGCCTGCGTCGGCGTGGCCAGCTCGACGCCGCCGCCACCGTGACCGCCGCCGGCCTGGCGCATTACCCGGATCTTGCCGCCGCGCACGACCTGCTGGGGCGAATTCGCGCGGATCAACACGACGATGTCGCAGCAGGCGCCGCGTGGCACGCGGCACTCGAGTGTGACCACGGCAACGTGGGCGCGCGAAAGGGGCTCGCGTTCCTCGCGTTCCGCACCGGCGACCTTGCGGCCGCCGAGCGCCACCTCGAGTCCGCCGTGCTCGCCGCTCCCCACGATCCCGGGGTCACGAGCGCACTGGACCGGGTGCGGGGATCTGCCGCGGCGTCCACAACAGGTCCGGTCCTGCTCGCCGACCCAGCGGGTGGCATCATGGTGTTCGATCGCGAAGGCATGCGGTTGGTCGGCGGGGTCGGCCCGGATGCATCGGACGAGGTCGCGGATGCCGTGGCGGCCGAGTGTGCGGCGGTGGTGCGCGAATCAACGCGCGCGACCCGCCTGCTCCACCTCGGTAGCTGGCGCCAGGTGATCGTCGAGGGCCCAGACGCCAGGTTCGCGCTCTTCCCGGTGAGTGACGATGCTGCACTGTTGCTGGTGCGGGGTGCAACGACACCAGTCGGTCGCGTCGTGGCCGCCGGTCACCGCGCCACGGCCGCCGCGCGGGAGTGGCTGGGGCGGATGACATGACGCTCGCTGCGTGGCAGCAACTGCTGGATTCCGCGACCGCGGTGCCAGGCGTGCGCGGAGCTGTTCTGGTGTCTGTCGACGACGGGCTGGTCATCGCGGAATCGGCCATGGACTCCCTCCCAACCGCCGAGGTGGCGGCGCTGGCTTCTGCCATCGTGCAGCGAACGTGCCGCGTCAGCTCGGCCTCGGCCCAGCGCCCCCCGCATTCCGTGCGAGTGTCGGGCGACGCCGGGACGCTGATGGCATTCGCGGCCGACGGTCTTGTCTGGCTCGTGGCGGTCGCCGATCCTTCCGCCGAACTCGGCCGGCTTCGCCTCCTCCTCGGCGACCTCGCCGCCACCCTGCGCTGATGCGCGTTCTCGAACCGTGGCTTGCGGAGCCGCTCACCGGGCTCCTTCGCGAATCATCAGCGCGGTTGGCGTTGGTGATGACAGCGTCGGGGCAGGTGATTGCGCAACACGGTTTCACCCGCTCCCTCGACGTGATGGAAGTCGCCGCGTTGGGCGCTGGCATCCTGGCCACCACTGCCGAACTCGCGCGCCTCGTCGGGTCACCGACCGACTTTGGTGCCGTGGTCCACCATGGCGACCGCCAAGGCATCTGGCTGGCTCCGTTCGACACGCCGCGCGGTCGCTGGATCGGCGTCGTGGTCTTCGGGAAGGACTCGTCGGTTGGACTCGTGCGGATGTTCTTTGATCGATTTGTGGCGGAAGTGCGGGTGGCAGCACCGCCGATCACTCCGCCGCGCGAATTGCTGGCCGAGGGATTCGAGCGCGAGCTCGACAATTCGCTCCGCGCTCTCTTCGGGGAGGCCGCACGGTGAGCGACTCGGTGGCGGCATCGCTCGTTCTCTCCGTTGTCGTGTCGGGTGCATCGCGCAGTGGCAAGTCGACGCTGCTCCGCGGTGTTCACGAGCGTCTCGGGGCAGGACGCGACGCTGCATCCCCGCCGCGCGACCAGCAGCAGATGCCGCTGGATTGGGTCTCGCTCGACCTCGGGACGATCGGCGGGCGCGCTGCCACCGTGCTGCTTTATGCGGTGCCGGGTGTCGTGACGTTCGACGCCACGCGTCGGGTCCTCGTGCACGGCGCCGATGGAGTGATCTTCATCGCTGATTCCCAGGCTGCGCGACTCGATGACAACCTCGCTGCGCACGCCGCGCTCGCCGAGCACCTCACGGCGCGCGGTGGCGACCCGATCCCGTTGACCTATTTCTACTCCAAGCGGGATCTTCCGACGGAGCTGCTTGTCGCGCCCGAGGTACTTGACGAGGCGCTCGGCATTGGCAAGGCGCCGCGCGCCGTCGGTGACGCGGTGCGTGGCGAGGGCGTGCGCGAGGTGTTGCAGGCAGCGCTGTCGCTCGCGCTGCACCGCGCCTCGGGCAGGGACGGCGACGATGGGTGAGTCGCGCATGCTCAATCCGCACGCCCGCTTCGCGTCGTTCGTGGTGGGATCATCCAATCGCCTCGCCGCCACGGCCGCGAAGGCGGTCGCGGAGGCGCCCGGGGCCGCCTACAACCCGCTCTTCATCTACGCGACTCCGGGACTCGGCAAGACCCATCTCCTCATGGCCATCGGCCACGGTGCGCAGGAGATCGACGCATCGCGCACTGTCGAATACGTCACGGTCGACGATTTCGTGGAGGCGTACCATGCGGCGCTCGCTGCCGGCCAGGCAGAGACGTACCGACGCCGGTTCACGGACGCCGACCTGGTCCTCCTCGACGACGCCCAACTGCTCACGGGCCGTCGTGAACTGCAGGCGGAGTTGCTCCGGTTGATTGACCTCCTCACCGCTGCCGATCGTCAGATAGTGCTTGCCGGTGACCGCCCTCCCGAGGAGATCCAGTCGCTCGATGAGCGCCTCATCCGCCGCTTTGCCGGCGGGCTGGTGATCGACATCGGCGCGCCCGACTACGAAACGCGCCTCGCAATCCTGGCGCGCCGCGCCGAAGAACGTCACGTCACCTTCTCGGCCGAGGTGCTCGCCACCGTGGCGGAGACGCCGATCGCGACGGTACGGGAACTCGTCGGTGCACTCAATCGGCTGGTGGCGCAGCAAGCGGTCCAGGCAGACCCGATCAGCGTTGCCGAAGCCCGCCGCCTGCTCGGTGCGCTGGGGCACTTCACGGCCACGGATCCGGTCGTCGCGCAAGCGGGCACCGGCGCAGGGTTCGACTACGAACCACCACCGCACGACGAGTTCTCTGATTTCCTCACGGATCTTTCGTCCACGGTCAGTCAACAGGTCGATCGGTGGCGACAGCGTGTCACCGAGGTGTCGCTCCGCCACGCCGCGGCGGGCTTTCGCACCACGCGTCTCGACGCGCTGCTCGCGACGGACATCGCCGCCGATCCCGAGGACACGGTGTCGCGCTTCGAGGCCGACGTGGCGGTGCTGCGCATCCTGCACGCGGAACTCGCCGAGGTGGCGCCGTTGCTGTTGCGTGAGGCAGCGTTGCACGACCCCGATCGGCTTGCCGAGGCGGAGGCCCTCGTTGCCGAGGCCAGGGAGGCTGGGGAGCCGTTGCCGGGACCGATGCCAAGCGCCACGCTCGAGGCCTTCGCGGTCGGACCCTCAACCCGATCGGTGGTGGAGGCCGTGCGCGTTGCCGCCGCGACGCCGGGGCAGGGCTACAACCCGCTGATGATCGTGGGCGAGGGGGGCACGGGAAAGACTCACCTGTTGCACGCATTTGGCCACGCACTCGCAGCTCGCGGACTCCGGCGCATCGCCGTGCTTGATGCGGCGCAGTTCGTCGACGGCCTGGTTGCATCGATCAGCGACGGTACGGTCGACCGGTGGCGGCATCGCCTGCGGCGCGTCGACGCGTTGCTGATCGACGATGTGCACGGACTCGC
>JBKJMX010000175.1:0-5431 GCA_046596135.1 Gemmatimonadales bacterium | reverse complement strand
CATTGCGCCCGACTCACCGTGTTCCAGTGCCAGAAACACGACGTCCCGGCCGCGCGACACGTCGGCGGGTGCATGGGCCGCGAAGCGCGCGTCGGTGAGGAGCGCCAACGACGGATGGAGCGATGCAATCGGCTTGCCGGCCTGAGATCGCGACGTCGCCACCACTTCGGTGATGTTGGGATGCTGCAGCACGAGCCGCAACAACTCGCCGCCGACGTATCCCGCGCCGCCCAGCACGGCAACTTTCATTTCGAGCCGCGCGCGACATGCCACGCCTCCAGTGCGTTGCGCACCCGATCGACCATTCCCTCAGCGTCGCGTCGTGCGTTGTGCGCCGGCAGCCCGAGGGTGCCGGTGATGTAATCACGTCCCACGGCATTGTCGGTCGCGGGGCCGGTGATCAACGTGATGGGCAGGTTGAAATCCCGGCTCATCAGTTCGCGTGCACCCCAACAGCCCACCGGGTCGGGCGCCGCCATTACCCAGGCTGCGCCAAGCGCCATCAGGTCGGGCGCCCTGAGGATATCCTGCACCCCATACTCGCCCAGTATGCCGTCGCCGAGTTCCGCTACGATCACGTCGGGGCGCGGACCGAGTGGAGCGGCCATGCGATTGAGCAGGCCGCGGGCCACCCGCACCGTCATCCCGGCGTGGGTGCTGGCGGCGCCGGCATCGTTGAAGGTGAGCGCCGCGACTGCGCCGGCATCCTGCATCGACAGCGCGTCACGCATCAGCGAAACACCGGTGAGCTTGAGCGCGCCCACCCGCATCCCGCTGCGGGCCAATCCGCGCACCAACTCGGTGGCCGCGACGGTCTTTCCCGAGTTCATGCACGTCCCGACGACATACACCACCGGGATGTCGCAGGCGAGAGTGTCGGCGGGAGGCACCGAATGATCGCTGATGTGTGACGGCCGACCGACTCGGTCGCCCAGTTCGGGGAATGAGAGCACGGCGCCGAGTACCTCGGCCTGGAACGGCGGGCCGATGTCGGGGTTGATCGACGTGCAGCGCCCGAGAATGCCACCGAGGTTGAGCACGTCGATGGCATCGCCCACGGCAATCGTCGACGGCACGTCGCCGGCATAACCACGCAGCGCGCGCCTCACGCCGAGTGTCCCCGCAAGGACGTCACCAGAACGCAGCGACACCATGCGCCCGGTGGTGTCCTCGAGCGTGTTGTAGGTGCTCTTGTCGCTCACGATCCGCACCGCCAGGATGTAGCCCTCGGCCGCGACGATCTCATCACCGACGATCACCTCGCTGGTCAGGCCGGCATTCCTGGTCGACGATGCAATCCGGTCGAGCGTCAACCGCGTGGTGACCACCACCTAGACCTCTTCCCCGCGCGCGCGGGACCCGGCGCGCATTGCCAGCAACTCGGGGATCGCTCCCACGCGCGCGAACGCCTTCGACTCGTCGCCCGTCCACAGGTGATTTTCCTCGCCGTAGGTTGCCACGGCAGGGTCCATCATCGAGAACGGCGATCGCGCACCGGTCACCACGAACCGCCCACGCGCGAGGTGCACCCGCGTCTCGCCCTCCACTCGCTGCTGCGAAGACTTCACCATCGCCTCGATGTCTCGAAGCGTGGGATCGAAGTAATGACCCTCGTGCAACCGATCACCATAGAAGCGGCCGAGCTGATCCTTCCAGAATGACTGCCACTTGGTGAGCACCAGCTTCTCGAGTTCGCGGTGCGCGGCGATCAGGATGAGCGCGCTGCCGGCCTCGAAACCAATCCTGCCCTTGATGCCAAGTGCCGTCTCGCCCATGTGGATGCCATGCCCGACACCGTACCGGACGGCGCGCTCGCTGAGCGCATCGACCAGCTCGTGCCCGCTCATCGCATCGCCGTCGAGCGACACCGGCACACCGGCGCTCCATCCAATCACGAGGTCTGACGGAGGCGGCGCTGATTCCGCCGGGTCCAGCAACTCGGGGGGCGGTGACGCCCACGTGTCGTGCGTCCACCCGCCACCCCAGGTCGTGCCCCAGAGCCCGCGGTTGATCGAGAACGCCCCCGACTTCGGTGGCACGGGAAGCTTGCGTGCCTCGAGGTACGCGATCGACTGCTCGCGGGTGAGGGACTCCTCGCGGATCGGCGTGACGATCTCCATCTCGGGCGCCAGGACGCGCAGCGCGATATCGAACCGCACCTGGTCGTTGCCCGCACCAGTGGAGCCGTGCGCGATCGCCGCAGCGCCGATCCGCCGCGCGACGTCGATCACCGAGATCGCCTGCTGCGTGCGCTCGGCGGCCACCGACAACGGGTAGACTTCGCCGCGGAGCACGTTGGCCTGGATCAGCACCTTCACGAAGCGATCGAACACCGCCTCGCGAGCATCGACTTCATGGTGCTCGGCGGCACCGACGGCCATCGCCTGCGCCCGAATCGCGGCGCATGCCTCGGCGTTCGTACCGCCTGTGTTGACGAAGACAGTGTGCACCACGAAACCGCGCTCGGTGAGCCGCGGGACGCAGTACGAGGTATCAAGCCCGCCAGAGAAGGCAAGGGCGAGAATGGGCTGAGATTGCATAGTGCATAATTATGCAACTGTCCCGAACGCGGCGCAAGGGGCCGCCGGGACGCTACTTCCGATTCACAGCAAGCCACGCCGTCGCCGTCGCCGCCTCGCTGTTGCCAGACACACTGCCGCGCAGCCGGTAGCGACCCGGGGCGAGCTCGCCGAGCGCAACGGTGCGCATCACCTCTTCGCGGGCGCTGCGGGCGTCACCGCGGAATGCGATGGCCAGCTTCGGCGGCTTGTCCTCCTGGCGGCTGTGGCAATCTGCGGAGTCAGGACACCCGCTCCGGTTGTACCGTCGAACTGCACTCCACGAAACGCAAAGAAACGCGGACCCGACGGCAGGTCGTAGCGCCAGAGCTCCAGTTCGGGTTCGGTGACGGTCGTGGCGCGCGCGGACGGATTGCCATGGCGCAGGAAGATCACCCCGCGGTCATCGAGTTGGTCGTCAGGCAGAATGAATGCTCGGATGGCGCGCTGATGTCATAGCTCGCCTGATAAACATCGGGCGCCGGGCCATCGACGTCGAGCATCCCGCTGAACTCCGTCTCGCTCGATCCTGATGGCACCCCGCCATCGGTGCCGCGTTTCCGATCACGTCCTTGTGCCTGCCCGCTCGCGGAATGTCGACACGGTAGCGGCGCCAGGCATCCTCGATCCCCATCATGACTGCCGCCACCAGGTCAGTCCGCCTGCGGGGCGGCTGATTCGGTGGTCGTAAGTTCGCGGATGGCGGCGAGCGCCCGCTGGCGCAGCCGCTCCCGGCGTTCGGGAGCCGCGCCACCGAATCGCTGTGCCACCGAACACGACGCGCTATCGAATCCGCAGAGTGCCTCCAGCGCCGGAACCGGAGGCGCCGCGATCAATGTCGTGTTTCCCGACGAACCGTCAAACACATTCTGGCTGAAATGCACGACGAGATTGTCTCCGTCGTCACGTTCATACACCCAGCTCTCGATCCCGGAGTTCGCGGCCACGCGTGCGTCGGGCTCGCCGTGCCGGATGAAGATCGCGCCGCGATCGTCGACCTCTCCCTGACGCGGGACGAAATCCCGAAGGGGTGAGCCCGACCCTACCGTGAGGTCGAACGCGGAGGTTCCCCCGTTGGCGACCCGTGCCACGGGTACCTTCCCGCGCTTCGGGTGGATCGGGAACTCCGCCACCGCGATGTCGAGGCGGCGGACATGCTCCGCGAACCGACCGCCCGCGGCGAGTCCGTCGCGCACGTCGCGGGTTGCCCAGAAATCGCGGATCCAGTCGACTCGGGTCGCGTCGCCCCGGGAACCGAAATCCTTCATCTCGGCGGGCGTGGCGACCCACGAGAGGTCGCGGCGATAGAGATCCCATTCGGCCGGCTGCCGGGCGACCCGCGCACCAGCGAGATAGTACCGAATGGCGTCAGCGCTCCGGCCATCCCGGGCCGATTCCCTGGCCCGGGCAAAGAGCTCAGCGGTCGAATCAGGTGCAACGGAAATGGTATACGGGGCGGTGCTAGTGAAGGTCTCGTTCAGTGCCGGGGGCAGCGTAGCAACCACGGCGGCGGCAAGCAGGATCAGCATTGGTGAGGCTCCTTGGGAGATACACCATATCGGGAAAGCAAGCATCGCGCCGATCCGTTGGTGTCACCCAACATCATGCCATAAAACGACTTGCAGCTCGTCACCGAAAGAAGCCCATTGAGGAGTGTCCTCTGACGAGGACACCTCGGACCAACTTTGGGACACCGGGGACGCGCCCCCACCTTACGGCTTCGACTGAAGGGAAAGCCCGTACTGGAGATGAAGGGCGTAGTTCATGGTGTTGGCGCGCCCGTCTGCAATCGGCACGTTGAGATAGCTGATCGTCCCCTTGGCCGTGAAACTGGCATATGTATATGGAAGCAGCTTCAGGCGTCGGGCAACGCTGCCGTGCAGAGTGGCCCCCCCCAATTCGTAGCGCGAGCCGAACACGCCGTTTCGCTCCCCGTATCGCTTGCCTCGCACGATGGTGATCGGCACGACAAGGGTGGGGCCTGCCCCTGCGCTCAGTTCCCACCCCCGCCGGCGCCACAGCCGTTGGCCGATGATGTGGTTGACGCCGTTGGTGATCCGGAAGTGGGTCACATCCTGCTGCGGCAGGTTGTCCAGATAGAGCTTGTGATGCATGTACTCAGCCCCCCACCCGGCATCCCCCGACCAGTGCGCGATCCGTCCGGAGTAATACCAAGTGGGGCTCCACGGCCGAGTGGACCAGTCGGCGTCGATATGGATATCGGGCTCACCCTGCTGCTTGAGGGTGAGTTCGGTGGGGAGATTCCACGCATCGCCAAACCAGGCCTCGACTCGCCATTGTGCTGCTAGGGCGCCGGGAAGCATGATTGCCACGCCTGCGATCACGAGTGCCACACGGGCGCACCGGCCGACCGCAGTGGAAGCCGCCTTGGTCCCACCGATCATTCGTTCTTCCGTTTTTATGGGGAATCTGCGCCGCAAGATACATCGGCCTGAGCGGAGCCAGAGGCTACTGATGAGAACGAATTCGCGTAAGAGCCCGCAAACCTTCTAGGGATAGTGCCTCGTCCCGAATCGGGCCCAAGGTGTGTGCATGTTCCCGACTGCGGCGTCCCTCTTGCACAGCAGCAGTTCGTTGTTTCAGTTTGTACACTGTTGTGAATATTCGACTTACGGCCCCATGTAGACGGGTGTGCGCACCCGGGCGCGGCCGAACAATTCAGGAGGTAGTATGCGTCGAGCAGTGTTGGTCATCGCGGGACTCGCGCTCAGTGCGCCGGTCGGAAGCCTGGCAGCGCAGAGCAAGGGAACCTTCGAGATCGGTGGCTTTGGTCGTTACACGATCAGCTACGACGACTCGTATAACACCGTCGATGAGTCGCGCGACAAGTGGGGCGTCGGCGCGCGCATCGG
>JBKJMX010000142.1:0-12711 GCA_046596135.1 Gemmatimonadales bacterium | reverse complement strand
ACCGGCAATCAGCGAAGCGAAAAGCTGGAAACCTTTCCGGCGGGGCGATCCAACGGCGGGGGGGGGGGCAAACATATCTGACCTCAGGGGAAGAGATACCCCACGTTGCGGCACGGTCCGGTATTTGTCAACGCGTACCGCCGCACGCTTCTCACCCCATCGCGTTGCGGTACCCCTCATACGCGGCCCGCGGGTCGGCGTCCGAGGTGATCGGTCGCCCCACCACGAGGTGGGTGGCGCCCGCTGCCACCGCCGCCTCAGGGCCTGCCACCCGGGCCTGATCACCGGCGTCTTCCCCGCTCCGCCGGATCCCCGGCACCACGATCCGCCCCGAGCCCACCAGCGGTCTCACCATGGCAACCTCGGCCGGGGAACAGACCACCCCGGATGCCCCGGCCTTCATCGCCAGAGCTGCGAGCCGGGCCACCTCGGGCTCGACTCCGCCGATGTCGCGGCCGATTACCACCCCGAAGCTGGCCGGATCGTGCGAGGTGAGCACCGTGACCGCCACCACCGCGACCTTGCCCCCCGCCGCTTCCACCGCGGCCGCGATCATCGCCTCGCCGCCCAGCGCATGCACCGTGACCATCTCGACCCCGAGGTCTACCGCTGCCGCAACTGCCAAGCGCACCGTGTTCGGGATGTCGTGCCACTTGAGGTCGAGGAACACCGGATGACCATTGGCCACCACCGACCGCACAAACCCCAACCCGGCACGCGTCATCATGATCGACCCGACTTTCACGGCACACCTGTCGGGCAATACGTCCAGTAGAGCCACCGCGCTGGGCGCGCTGTCGTGGTCGAGGGCAACAATGAGTTCAGCCATGTGCGTGTCCGGTGAGTGCATCGATGATGCGTTCAGGAAGTCGCGGGTCGGCGAGCGCCGCCGTGCCGATGGCCACCAGCGACGCACCGGCACGCTGGTAGTCCCGCACGTCGGCCACGGAGCGCACGCCACCAACACCAATGAGTGGAAAGCCAGGACAGCGCGCAGCCACCCGCGACACCGCCAGGAGTCCCGATGCAAGCAGCGCCGGCCCGCTGATGCCGCCGAAGCCGTTACCGAGCCGAGGCGCACCGCCGTGATAGATCATCCCGGGGAGGGTGTTGACGAGCGACGCGCCGTCGGCGCCGGCGCCCTGCGCCACCTCAACCAGCCCCGGAATGTCGGGCAGTGCCGGCGACATCTTGGTGAAAATCGGCCGATTGGTTGCAGCGCGGCAGCTCGACACCACCGCATGGATCGAGTTGGCGTCGGCGCCGAACTCCACGCCACCGGCCGAGGTATTAGGACACGAGAGGTTGAGTTCATACGCGACGTGCCCGTCGAGATCGTCGAGCCGTGCGATCACCTCGGCGTATTCGGTGAGCGTAAACCCGACAACGTTGACGATCACCCGCAACGCTGGAACGTTTTGCGCCAGCCACGGCAACTCGTCGACACGCACCTGCTCCACGCCCGGATTCGCCAGCCCAACCGAGTTGAGCATCCCACCGCGGAACTCCGCGACCCGGGGGGCACGGTTGCCGACACGCGGTGTCAGCGATACCGCCTTGGTGACGAGGCCGCCGAGCCGGTCGAGCTGCATCACACCACCAAGCTCACGACCGTAGCCCGCGGTTCCGGACGCCAACAGAATGGGATTTGGAAAGGTGATTCCAGCCACGATGCACGCGAGGGTCACGGAATGTCGACGCCGCCGACCGGGGCGTCCACTGTAGTCGGACGCGGCCGCGCCGGCGCCACGCTCCGCGCACGCCGGTTCTGCGCAAATATCAGCAGTGCAAGTTCGAGGTCACCGAAGCGCTCGTCCTCACGACCTTCGAGATACGCGACGTACGGACTCTCGATCAGCGTAAGCACTCGTTCGCGCAACACTTCGGCGGAGTCGGGTTCAAGAGCGATCCGCGCGAGTAGCGCCTTTGCCAGGTAGGGCGAGCGCGGCCAGTCGCGCTCGAGTCGCGAGAAGAAATAGCTCGCCAGCTCTGGGGCACGCAGTGAATCGCGCGCGACCTCGCCGTGCATGAAGGTGAGCATGTCACCCTGCGGTGCACCCGCAATCAGCGAGTCGTGCTGTACCCGCAACCCCTCGGCGAGGCGACCGAGCACCGCAAAGCGGCCTGCGGTCGAGCCGTCGTCGGTGGTGAGATGCTCCAGCGAATCGACCGCTGCCCGCAGCGTGGCAGCCGACGAAGTCTGCCTCAGCAAACGTTCGGCGATCATCAGCCGGCCTTGCATCGACAGGTTCGGGTCGTTGATCGAGACCAGCGCCTGGAGGCGGCGGGACGCGGCCTCTGCGTCTCCGCGAACGGCACCGCGAGCGGCCGCGTGCAGCAGGATGCTGAGTCGGGGACCCGCGACCGAACCGTTGGCCTGAAGCAGCGAGAGCAGCGAGTCGGTGACGACCCGGTCGGACGCCGCGAACGATTCCACCACCATGCTCCAGTCGCGCGTCGAATCGGGTTCGGCAAGCAGCGGATCGAGCTCGGACCACACCTGGGTGCCCCGGCCAAGTGCGGCGAGCGCCATCGCACGGTCCATTCGAACACCTGGGGCGTCGATCCCGTCAAGCACCATGAGCGCGGCGTCCCACTCGGCTGCCAGGACGTGGCTCCGCCCCGCTCGGATGCGGGCTTTTTGGCGTACTTCCGGGTCGGTACTTGACTGCAGTCCGATGAACAACGCACGTGCACGGGGGTCAGCCGCCTTGTCGAGGCAGCCGGCAAGCTCGAACTCGAGCGGCTCCTGCCACTCCGCATTCGGCAACGCGTTGCGGGCGGCATCAAGCGAGGCAATCGCGCCGGGGCAATCGCCGGCCCTGGCCCGTGCGCGCCCCCGCAACCAGAGCGCCTCGGCGCCCTTTCGACCCTCGGGATTGCGCGAATATGCCGTGTCGGCCTTCACGGCCGCGCTCGCCCACGCCGAGGTTGCCTCGAACGGGCGATCGTTGCGCTCCAGCGCAATTGCCTGGTCGGAGATCCGGCGCGCGTGATAGAGCGAGTTCGACCACGAGCACGCCGGCAGGAGCGCACACATTGCGATGAGGGTGAGGCGCGTCATGATCCACCACTCCGAAGCGGGTCACCTGACTTGCGATCGAACTCCTTCAGGTAGCTCACCACCGCGTCGGCGATCGCGCCGGCAAGCGATTCCTGGCCCGATCGTGTGCTCATCAGCCGACCATCGTCGGGGTTCGTGCTGTATCCCATCTCGATCAGGATCGCCGGCCGGCGTGCGGTGGTGAGCACCGCAAAGCCCGCTTGTTTCACGCCGCGATCGGGGCCGTCATGCGCCTCGCGGAGGTGCGACTGCACGAGTTCGGCGGCGCGGGCCGACTCACGGAGAAACTCATTGGTCTGGAGATCCTTGAGGATGAACTGCAGCCCGCCGAGTCGACTGTTCTCCTCAGACGCGACTTCGTAGCGGATCGCCTCGTTCTCCATCCGCGCCACCCGCGCCGCGTCTTCGGTCCGAGCCTCGGCGAGAAAATAGGTCTCGAAGCCGCGCACCTTGCTCGCACCGGCGCGGGGTTCCAGCGAATTGACGTGCAGCGACACGAAGAGGTCGCAATCGGTCCGGCAGTACCGCGGCGCGCGATGCGACAGATTGATCAGGGTGTCGGTGGTGCGGGTCATCGTCACCTTGATGCCACGCTTTTCGAGCTCGGTGCGAAGCCGCAGTGCGACCGCGAGGTTGACGTCCTTCTCGCGCACGCCCTTGGGGAAGTACAGCCCGGGGTTGCCGGGGTCGGTGCCGCCGTGTCCGGCGTCGACCGTGACGTGATGACCGGATCGGAGCGAGGCCGGCGTCGCGGGCGGGGTCCCCGCCGGACGGGCCGGCGGGCCGGTGGTCAGCACCGATGGCGTGGCACCCTCCAACAGGATCGCGCCCGCCGGATTCCAGCGCCACGCGCCGCGAGCCGGGTCGGCCAGCACCTCGGCGACGAACGCGAGGGGAACAAAGAGCGAGTCGCCCCGTCGCACGCTTGACGCCGGCATTCCGCGGATCTCCTCACCGTCGTCGAGCAGCGGCGTGCCGGCCAGGAAGCGGAAACTGCCGGCTGCGGTGCGGAACATCGTCCACTCAATGCCCGGCTGCACGGTGCCGCCGACGCTCCTCGCGAGAGGGCCCAGCGGAACCAGCGCACCATGCATCGGATGCTGCAGCATCGGGATGCGGGTGACGCCCCGCGCTGTGCTCACTTGCAGCTGCGTCGGCGCACCGGCAAGCATCAGCAGTGTGGCAAGGATTCCGAAGATGTTCACTGCCTTCCCTTCCATGCGATGGCGCGGGCGATCTCGCGACCCGCTTCCGCCTTCTTGAGCGATTCGCGCTTGTCGTGCGCCTTCTTGCCCTTGCCGAGCGCAATCTGGACTTTTGCCTTCCCGTTCATGAAGTAGAGTTCCAGCGGGATGAGGGCGAGGCCCTGGCGCTCGACCGCGCCGATCAGCTTCTCGATCTCCTTGCGGTGCAGGAGCAGCTTCCGGGAGCGGATCGGGTCGTGGTTGTAGCGGTTCCCCTGCTCGTAGGGCGTCACGTTCATCCCCTCAAGCCAGACCTCGCCCCTGGACACCCGGGCGAACGCCTCCTTGATCGATGCGCCCTTCCGCCGGATCGACTTTACCTCGGTGCCGGTCAGCACAATTCCCGCCTCGAGGGTGTCGAGGATGAAGAAATCGTGGGTCGCCTTCGGGTTCCGCGCGACCGAAAGGCGCTCACGACGCTCTTCGGCGGCGGGGCTGGCAGGCTTGGTGGACATGGTTTGAAGCATAACGAACGCTCGTGAGGGATGCTTGACGCTGCGAGCCCGGAACGACTAGGTTTGCCGCCTCGCCGAAGTGGTGGAATTGGTAGACGCGCTGCGTTCAGGGCGCAGTGGGCGCAAGCCCGTGGGGGTTCGAGTCCCCCCTTCGGCACTTTCCCCTCCCGTACGACCCCGCATACAGCCCCTGCGTCAGTATCGGCGCATCGCCGGATCGATGGTACGAGCCCATTCATCGATCCCCCCACGCAGGCTCCACACCCGCGACAAGCCAGCGCCCCGCAGGAGTTGCTGCGCTGCGAGCGAGCGCATCCCGTGGTGGCACACCGTGACCACATCGCGGCGGGTTGGCACCTCGGCGAGCCGCGACGCCAGCTCTCCCAGCGGGATCAATACCGAGCCTGAAAGCTGCACGATGTCTGTTTCCCATGATTCCCGCACATCGATGATGCACGGTGGCTCGGCGGCGCCGAGTGCCAGCGCGAGCGAGGGCACGTCGATCTCCTCGCCATCAACGGTGCGAAGTCCGGTGCCGCAGAAGGCGTCGTAGTCGATGAGCTCGGTGATCGTCGGTGCATCGCCACACACGGCGCATGCCGGGTCGCGTGGCACGGCGATCTCGCGGAAGCGCAGATCATGCGCATCAATGAGCAACAACCGCCCCGATGCGCTGGTTCCCGTCCCGATGATCCACTTGAGCACCTCAAGGGCCTGGAGCGTGCCCACCAGACCGGGCAGCACCCCCAGCACACCCGCCTCGATGCAGCTTGGCACCAGTTCGGGGTCGGGTGGATCGGCGAAGAGGCAGCGGTAGCACGGACCGTCGGGCACGCCGAAGAGCGAAAGCTGCCCCTCGAAGCGGAAGATGCTGCCATACACAAATGGTTTTTTCTCGAGCACGCAGGCATCGTTTACGAGGTAGCGGGTCGGGAAGTTGTCGCTGCCGTCGAGGATGATGTCGTAACGGGCAACGATTTCGCGCGCATTCGCCGACGTGAGTCGCTCGTTGATGGGCTCAACGGTGACAAACGGATTGAGCGCGTTCATCCGGCGCTTGGCCGACTCGACCTTGAGTTCACCGATCGATGGCGTGTCGTGCACCACCTGGCGCTGCAGGTTGGAGGCATCGACCACGTCGGCGTCGACGATTCCGATGGTGCCCACGCCGGCGGCGGCGACGTAGAGGGCGGCGGGCGAACCCAGCCCGCCGGCGCCCACCAGCAGCACCCGGGCGGCCTTGAGTTTCTCCTGGCCGCTCACCCCGACCTCCGGGAGCGTCAGGTGGCGGGCGTAACGGAGCAGTTCGTCAGGGGAGAGTTTGGCGGTGGGCGGCATATCGAAAGATACGCCGCCTCGAGGGCGTCAGGTTCCGCGCCGTGGGGGGTTGGTGACGGTCACCCGCCTCACGCGATCCGTCGAAACATCCTGAGGCCCGCCGCCGGCCCCAGCGCCAGGACCATCATCGTCCACCGCCAACCCACCGCGCCAGCCAGCACCGGGAGCAGTTGGATTGAGCCGATGGTGAGCAAAAATCCGACCGATGTCTGCAGCGTGAGCGCGGTGCCCACTGCGTGCGGCGGCGCGTGCTCGGTGACCAACGCCGAGAACTGCGCGGAGTCGGCGATCACGGCGATGCCCCACACGAGACAGAGCACGATCACGACCGCGAAGGGTGCATCGAACAGCAGCGCGCTGAGCAGGCAGCAGGCACCGCTCACCACGAGGGCGGTGCGCACCACCCGCGGTCGGCCAACACGGTCCGCTGTCCAACCACCCCAGAGGCACCCCACAGCGCCGATCGCGATGATCGCGAAGCTCCAAAGCTTTGACACCTCACCGTGACCAGACGCCCCTGCCGACGCCGCGAGGAACGCCGGAACCCACGCCCAGAAGGCGTAAAGCTCCCACATGTGGCCAAAGTATCCGCCGCTGATGCGGCGCAGCATCGGGTCGCGAACCACTGTGGCAGCGAGCTGCCACGAGAAGGGCCGAGCCGGAAATGCGTGCGGCCCATCGCGATACGCCGCCGCAACGATGAGCGCCGCGAACAGTGCCCCACTCGACGGCACCAGTACCGCCGCATGGAGCGACACGTGCACGCCGCCGAGCAGGTAAGGCATCGCCTTGCCAGCGGTGAGCGCGCCCACGACAGTGCCGATCGCCAAGCCACGCCCGTTCTTGAACCAGGTCGATGCCATCTTCATCGCCGGCGGATACACACCGGCGAGTGCCACGCCGGTGAGCACCCGTGACGCGAGTGCCGGGCCGAAACCGTCGGACACCAGCAACGATGCATTCGACACCGCTGCAAACAATGCCGACGCAGCGACGTACCACCGCGCCGGAACGATGTCGGGGAGGTTGAGCACCGCCGCCACGAGCGTGCCCGCAACGAATCCGAGTTGTACCGCTGACGTGAGCCAGCCCACCTGTGCCGGAGTGAGCGGGATGCCGGAACGAAAAGCGGGAAGCGCAACGCTCCCCGCAAACCAAACCGACATCGCCAGCAACTGGGCGACGGCCAGCAACGCGAGCTGCTGCCACCGCGCCTCAAGCATGATCAGCCGCCGAGCGGGACGCCCTTCCCGCCCCCGGGGACGCCGATCTCGGTCATCGCCCGAAGGTCGAGCACTTCATCGAGTTCCGCACCCTCGAGCACCTTCTTGTCGGTGACGAGCTGCTTGACCGTCTTGCCGGTGGCAAGCGCTTCCTTGGAAAGTTTCGCCGCTTCTCCGTAGCCGATCTTCGGCATCAGCGCCGTCACCAATGCCGGGCTCCGCTCCAGCCAGTACGCGCACTGCTCTGCGTCGGCAGTGATCCCCGCGATGCACCGCTCGTCAAAGACGTGTACCGCATTCGCGACGATCTCGATCCCGAAGACGATGTTGTGGGTGATCACCGGCATCATCACGTTGAGCTCCAACTCGCCGGCCTTTGCGGCCATCGCCACCGTGGTGTCGAGCCCGATCGCCTGATAGCACACCTGGTTGACCATCTCGGCGATCGAGGGATTGATTTTTCCCGGCATGATGCTCGACCCCGGCTGCACTGCCGGCAGGATGATCTCGGCGAGGCCGGTGCGCGGCCCCGAGGCGAGCAGCCGGATGTCATCAGCGATCTTGCAGAGGTCGAGCACGAACGCGCGGAACGCCCCGCTGAACGTCGCAATGTCGCCCATCGACTGCATCAACTGGATCCGGTCTTCGGCTACTTCCACTTCGAGGCCCGTGAGCGCCCGGAGATGTTTCACCATCAGCGCCGGGTATTCCGACTCGACATTGAGCCCGGTTCCGACGGCGCTGCCGCCAATGTTCATCGGGAGGAGCCACTTCGATGCCTGCTTCAGCTTGGCACGGTGCCTGGAAACCGTTCGCCCGTACGCCGTGAACTCCTGACCAAGTCGGATCGGTGTGGCGTCCTGAAGGTGGGTGCGTCCCGACTTCAACACGTTGTCGAACTCGATCCCCTTCGCCATGCATGATGCCCCAAGGCCATCCATTGCGTCGAGCAGCTTCGGCAGCGCGAGCAGCGTGGCGAGTCGCATGGCGGTCGGGATCACGTCGTTGGTCGACTGCGCCATGTTGACGTGATCGTTCGGATGGATCGGCGAGTACGTGCCGCGGTCAAACCCGAGGATCTCGTTCGACCGGTTCGCCAGTACCTCGTTGCAGTTCATGTTGTGCGACGTGCCGGCACCCGCCTGGTACGGGTCGACGATGAACTGGTCACGATGCTGGCCGCCGAGCACCTCATCGGCCGCGGCGATGATCGCCTTGGCATGCCCCGCGTCCAGACGCCCGGTCTCGCGGTGCGTCTCGGCGGCCGAACGCTTGATCATCACGACCGCATCGACGAACCCCGGCAGCGGCATCAGCCCTGAGATCGGGAAGTTCTCGGCGGCCCGGAGCGTCTGGATGCCGTAGAGGGCGCCGGCGGGAACCTGCTTCTCACCCAGGGGATCCTTCTCGGTGCGGAACGTCATGACGAACGCAATCCTTGTTCAATGTGTGGTGACAAAATAACCGGATGGCGCGGGGACCTGTCAGGCGGCGCGCAGGAACGGGTTGAGACGACGCTCCCGCCCCACTGTCGTCTCCGGACCGTGCCCGGGCAGCACCCGCGTTTCGTCGGGCAGCACCATCAGCACGCGGCGGATGCTCTCGAGCAACTCCTCGTGGTTGCCACCCGCAAGATCGGTGCGGCCAATCGAATCCTGGAACAGCACGTCGCCGGCGATCGCGAAGCCGTGGCCGATGAAGGCAACATGACCAGGAGCGTGCCCGGGGGTGTGGCGAACGTCGAAACGAAATACACCGAGCGAGACCGAATCGCCGTCGGCGAAATCATGGTCCGGCGCCCCAAGGCGCGGCAGGTCGTCGATGCCGAACATCTTGCCCTGTTCGGGAAGCGAATCGTACCACCGCCGATCGGCGGGGTGCAGCCACACCGGTGCACCCGTGGCCGATCGCACCGCGTCGACTCCCCAGATGTGGTCGATGTGCGCATGCGTGAGCCAGATTGCCTTCACCGTCAGGTCGCGCAGAGCGATCTCGGCGAGAATGCGAGCGTGCTCTTCGCCCGGATCAATCACCACCGCATCCCGGGTGGCGTCGTCGATCACCAGCCAGGTGTTCTCGACGAACGTCCCATTCTCGATGGATACCATGGACGGTGCGTACACTGGCGTCACGCGCCGGCCCGGCCGATCGACGATTCGGCCGTCTCGAGCACTGGCGGCTGCGCCGGTCCATCGTCGTGATGAGCAAGCCATCGCTCGGCCTCGAGCGCCGCCATGCAGCCGGTGCCCGCCGACGTGACGGCCTGGCGGAAGTAGTCGTCGATCACGTCGCCTGCTGCGAACACGCCGGCAATGTTGGTCTCGGTGCGCCAGGGAGTCGGAGTCAGGATGTATCCCTTCGGCGACGTCGTAAGTTGGCCGTCGAGAAATGCGGTGTTGGGCGTATGCCCGATCGCGATGAAAAGGCCGCCCACGGCGATGTCGCTCACAGCGCCGGTCTCGGTGTGGCGCATCCGCACTCCGGTGATCTCGTCGATACCAAGCACCTCGGTGACTTCGGTGTTCCATTCGACCCGAATCTTCGGGTTCGACAGCGCACGATCGACCATCACTTTGCTCGCACGGAAGGAGTCGCGGCGATGGATGATCACCACCTCGCTGGCGAACTTCGTGAGGTAGGTCGCCTCTTCCATGGCAGAATCGCCGCCGCCCACCACGGCCAGCACCTTCTGCCTGAAGATCGGCAACGCGCCGTCGCACACCGCGCACGCTGAGACGCCGAGACCGGCCTGCGCGAGCCGCTGCTCGTTGGGGACGTTGAGCCAGATGGCCCGCGCGCCCGTCGCCACGATGACGGTCTTGGCTTTCACCGGGGTGCCGTACGACGGCGTCAGGGTGAAGGGGCGGCTCGACAGATCGACCTTGGTGATGTTCTCGGTGATGATCCTGGTGCCGAAGCGCTCAGCTTGCGTACGCATCCGCGCCATGATCTCCTGGCCATCGATGCCCTCGGGAAATCCCGGGAAGTTCTCGATGTCGGTGGTGTACATGAGCTGGCCGCCGGGAATCATCTCGCGTCCCGGTTCGCCCTCGTACACCAGGGGGTTCAATTGGGCGCGCGCCGCGTAGATCGCTGCGGTCCAGGCCGCGGGGCCAGATCCGATGATGACGAGAGACTCGAGGTCGGCGGGTGTCGGGGCAGGATTGGTCATGCTGGAACTCCATCGATTGAAAATGCCGGGCAGTGGTGTTGCATGCCAAACGTCACGGTGCCGAGGGTGTTCCCGGCGCGGCGGTGGTGTCGCGGCGGGCAGTATTGCATTGCCCGCTGCGCCACTGGAACTTCCACTGTGACCCGTTGTCGATCCGCACTGTGCGCGGGTTGAGCGTTGCCCGGCGCCGCAGCGAATCTTCCCAGGTGCTGGCGGAGTCAACGGCGCGCACGGTGATGCAGGCCAGTACCGAATTGACCCATGGCGCCACCAAAAGTGCCGTGTCGACCCGAGCGAGCCACGCTGCGGTGTCGCGGCCCGGCGAAACCACGGTGGCATCGAGGGGCCGATCGGCGATCTGCGGCCTGATGTCGAGAGCCGGTGCGAGCGCGGTCGCCAGCAGTTCGTCTGCCACCGGACCAATCGCCTGCCCGAGATGATACACCACAACGACCGGCGCCCCAGTGGGCGGCACCTCCAGGCGCCAACCGGCGAGCACACCCGCGCCCCGGGGCCATGAGCGCGCGAGGATTGTCGATAGCCGGCCTCGTGCCTGATCCACCGCCGGGACAATCGTCGCCGCCATCGGCATCTGCTCGGCCTGGGAAGTGCGCGCCCGCGCCAGCGCTGCGAGGTCGGGCACGGCGACCACCTGCACCACCGGTTCGACGCCGGTTGCGGCGGCGATGGCTGTTGACAGGCGGCGCTCGAGATCGACGGGGCTGACGTCGTCGCTCACGACAAGGAGTCGAAGTTCGACAGTACCCTGCTCGATCCGCACCAGCTGTTGCACCGCGTCGGGAACGAGCTCAGCCAGGATCTGCCGCACCGCGGTGCTCCGCTGCACCTGCCATGTGACTTCCTCAAGTGCCGATGTCAACGGAAAAAACACACCTGCGAGGAACGCCATCGGCACCGCGATCCGCATCAACCCACCGTATCGGGACGAAAAGATTCGCTTGAGCGTACCCTGCCCGCTCGCCGCGATTCGGTCGAAACGCGTTGCACGACTCGTGAGTGCTCGCGCCTCGAGCGATTCGGCATCGACCGCGTCGTAGCCGAGCGCGAGAAACGAAAGGACGGCGAAGAGGAGGATCGCGGAGAAGTTGGCGGTGAACAGCAGCGCCGAACCGCCGGTGATGGCGGCGTCTGCGGTGCCGATGCCATAACCGATTACCGACACCGGCGGCACCAGCGCGATCGCGACGGCCGTGCCTGCGGCCGCAGCGGTCGTGTCTGAGGTGCGCCGCACGGTGGTGTATGCCGCCGCAAGAGCGCTGAAGATCGCGACCAGCAAGTCGAGTGCGGTCGGGACGGTGCGGGTCGCGATCTCGTTGGTCACCTCGTGGAACGGCAGCAAGACCGTAAAGAGCGCCGTGCCACCAACGATCACGATGATGCTCATCCCGACCCGGAGTGCGGAGCGGATCACCAAATAGGACGACCCGACGGCGAAGCCCATGCCTAGTTCGACGATCGGCCCCATCAGCGGCGAGACGAGCATGGCGCCAATCACGATCGCCGTGCTATTGAGCACCAGCCCGAGAATCGCGATACCCGCTGCGAGAACGAGCTGGATCCAGTAGCCGGGCGCACGGCGCTTGTTGAGGTCGAGCATCTCCTCAACCGTTTCGATGCGCGCGGTGGCATCAATCCCGACCGCTGCGGCGGCGCGAGCCTGCAGCGGCCGCACCATACGGCGCACCAGGCGGAGGAACGCCCGTGGGTTCGATTGGTCTGGTGTTTCTGCGTCTGTCATCGCGCCCCCGCTGCGCTAACCACACGCTGCTCGGTCACGCGAATCAACCCGATCGCGCCATGACAGGCTGAGACGGAGCCAACCACGAGATCGGCGTCGCCGGTGGCCTCAACCTGTGCCACCAGCGCATCGAACCCCTCGAATGCCTTGGCAGCCGGGTACATCCCGACTCCGTGCGCCACATGCCGGCAGGTGAACAACGCCGGGCCGGCGGTCGGGCGCTCGGCGCCGCGCGCGCGGGTCCACGCCTCGACCGCCTCGCCCATCTCCCAGGTGCGTGGCGCGCGGGTAGCGGGGCAAAGGCCGGGCTCGATGCAGTGCGTGGGGCAAAGCCAATCGGCGAACGACACGTACCTGGTGCCATCGCCGTGCAGCATGTCGAACGGTGTCCCGAGCGGCGCGGCCGCTGGCACCGTGGCCACGTCGCGGTCCGGCCACCGATCTCGAGCACGGCGC
>JBKJMX010000019.1:0-3494 GCA_046596135.1 Gemmatimonadales bacterium | reverse complement strand
AGCTGGAGGGACACCGGTCGATCGGGCGGCTCACCCCGCAACGGTTGGCACGGCTGTCGAGTGTACCACCCGAGTGACGATCGCCGACATCATTTCCCGTTCCGCCGCCGGAGGCACCGATGCGTGACGAGTTCGACCTGATCCTCGAGTCGCTGCAGTCGTCCTGGTATCAGGTGGCGACATTCCTCCCCCGGCTCGAGGCCGAGCTGGTCCTGCTGATCCTGGGCTGGATGCTGGCGCGTGGCGCTCAGTGGGTTGTCGTTCGCGCGCTGCGGCTGATCCGTGTGGACACGGCCGCCGAGCAGACAGGGGTCGATGACTTCCTGGTGCGGGGCGGCGTGCGGTTCACGGTGGTGACGCTTATCGGACGAATGATTTATTGGGGGGTGCTGCTGATCTTTGCCATCGCTGCGTTCAACGTGATCGGCTTCACGATGGGACAGGTGCTGGTGGATCGCCTCACCGGCTTCGTGCCCAACGTACTTGCGGCCCTTATCGTCCTGCTGGTCGGTTCGCTCGGCGCTCGCTTCATCCGCGGACTGGTGGAGGCATACCTGAACAACGTCGGTGTTACCGAGGCAGCCAACATCGGGATCCTGGTGCAGGCCGCGCTGCTCGCGTTCGTGGGCATCCTGGCCCTCGAGCAACTCGGCATGGCAGTCAACCTGCTGGCGCTGGCTTTCCAGTTGGCATTCGGCGGACTCTGCCTCGCCCTCGCGCTTGCGTTCGGCCTTGGCGGTCGCACCTGGGCGGAATCGATCCTCGAGCGGAGGCGCGCCAAGCGATGATCATCGATTGCCATGTGCACCTGAACAACTACGAGGAGAACACCGTCCCCACGCTCGACCTGTGCATCGATCGCCTCTCGCTGGCGATGCGGCGCAACCGGGTCGATCAGGCACTGGTGCTCACGTCATACACCGTCACACCCGGCCGGCCGTCGACCCGTACCGTCGTGCAGGCACTCCGCGACATCCCGTGGCTCTCGGTCGTGGCCGGCCTCGACTATCACAACTTCACGGCGGACGAACTGCCCGAACTGGCGGAGTATGTGGCGGCCGGCCAGGTACGCGCCCTCAAGCTGTATCCCGGCTACCAGCCGTTCTACCCGTTCGACCCGAAGTGGACGCCGGCCTACGAGTTTGCTGCGGAACACCAGATCCCGGTGATGATCCACACCGGCGACACCTACTCGCCGAAAGGGAAACTCAAGTACGCCCATCCACTCAATGTCGACGAGGTGGCGGTCGAGTTCCCCGACGTCCACTTCGTGATCTGCCACCTGGGGAATCCGTGGACCCGTGACTGCATGGAGGTGGTCTACAAGAACGCCAATGTCTCGACCGACATCTCGGGCCTGACGCTGGGCGCGTTCGAGGACCGCTTCGAGAGCTTCATGCGCAAGCAGGTGCAGGAGATGATGGTCTACGGAATGGAGCCGTCGGCGGTGCTCTACGGGACCGATTGGCCGATCTCCTCGATGGAGTCGTACCTGACGTTCATGAAGGAGCTGGCGATCCCGGAGAAGGCGAAGAAGCAGATCTTGTCGGAGAATGCAATCGAGTTGTACCGGCTCGACCCGGCTGACAGCATCATGCGAGCTGGCAGCCGGCGCTGAACCGGGTGCCGGGCCGGTCGGCCACGAGGCGACACGGGGTGGGGGCTTTCGCTCCCCACCCATCACGTTGCGGAGCGGGACCACTTGAATGGGCGTGCCCGGCGGGCGAACGCCACACCAACGCCTATTAGGCAGCGCGCCCGTGCGGGCTCGCGTGTCGCCCTCGGGCTCCAGCGCGATACGCGCTGAAACAGTGCAGGGCAAACCACAGGAAAATGTTGACCAACGTCACTTGCGACGCCCACGCTTCGAGCCAGTCCCACCCTGCTTCCGGGCCAGGACCTGCGAGATAGCGGACCGATCGCATGACCAGCAAGACGATGGCGGTGCTGCACGAGACCGCCAGCACCACCTTTGAGGCGCGGGGAAGCACTCTGGACCGTAGACTGTAGGTCAGCATCCCGGCTGTTGCGATTGCCACGATGGCGAAAATCAGTCCGGCGACTACCTGTGAAGTCTGCATGTTCGCTCCAGCGATAGAGATCGGTAGCACGCAATCTCGGTGGTCATCCGTAGGGATAGAGTTGGAGGCATGCATTGAGCCCGTAAGCGGCGCCGACATAAGCGGCTTTCGCAACACCCTAAGCGACGAGTCCTGGAACTTGGCACGGCGGACAGTAGGCCGTGGCAACAACAAGCACGCCGAGAAAATTAGAGGCCGCCTGCAATCTCTTCATTGTGATCCGGTGCTCGTTGCAGTTCGCTTTTTCCAGTACGGACGAGTACATGACAACACGACCCGCGACACGAACTGCGACGTCGGTCGATTCGGCAGAGGTCAGCGGAACCTCGGTAACCGTGGGTGCCAAAACCTCACCCTCACGACCTGCTGTGGCGGGGTTCATACGAATCGGAATTCCGGCACCCGACGTATCAGCGACGAACTCGGCGTGTGCATCCGCCAGCGCGGACCCGGTGAGCGTGTACTCAGTCCATTCATCACCGCCGTTGAGCCCTTCCATGATCGAATACATCGCTGTCGCATGCTCCGCTTTGCCGATATTCGACAACGAACTATAGGTGATGTCTGCAAGCTGAATGCCGTTAGGATCGTCGTCATGGGTCCAGGACTGCGAGACTGCCGAGTTGTCCGACCAAAGCGTGTCGACCGAATAGTACGGCACGGACTGAATCGTGGTATCCACAACGACTGCGATGAAGCTATTCTGAGCAGAAACGTGCATCTGAGCGGAAGCAAGCGATCCCCCAGGCCGGGTTAGGAAGCTCCTCAGGGGAAGCGAGGCCAAGCTGGCGGGTAGCGTACTCGCGCGCCGGACCCACTTCCCTGCAGCGAATACTCGTTCGCTAACCACGTTCCCGCTGGCATCGTACGTTCGAATGTAGGACTCGTTGGTCATTGTGCTGCCGCTGGCTGCTCGGCTCCGCGCTCGGATTGCGCGCATAAGATCGCCACGAGTTAGTACGTCCTTGGTGCCCGCAGCCGGCCGTTGAGTTGGTTCAACGGTTGGCGCCGCTGGCAACTGCTCGCCAGCGGTGCACCCAACCATCAATGCGAGGAGTACGAGTGCCGTCATAAACGGCACGGCGGGAGCTAACCCAGCCGGGGTGGGGGGTTTCACGAGCGCCTCTTGGAAGAACAGGGGGAAGAGACTCACAGCATGAATATGTTCACGCTAGCTCGATGATCTCCACTATTCGCCTGGCTGTCAATAGCCGGTAGCCGCCGAGGTGGTCGCTGGCGTACACTCGACCGCCAAAGTGCGGCGACTAAAGGATATACTTCCTGAGGTCGTCATCCTTGATCACACTGGCGAGCTTCTCCCGCACCGCGCCGCCGTCCATGACGATCGTTCGGGCGCTGCCATCGGGTAGCTCGAACAGCACTTCCTCGAGCAATGCGGCCATCACGGTGTGG
>JBKJMX010000054.1:0-4489 GCA_046596135.1 Gemmatimonadales bacterium | reverse complement strand
CGCACGACCGATCGTCGGGTCGAGCGCGTCCTCGGCGGCGAGCGCGGTGAGGTCGCGACAGAAGTGATCGAGCGCCGGGGTCTTCGACTTCTTCTCCGACTTGGGCGGCACCGCCTGCGGGCCGCTCGACTCGGACTTTGAGGACGAGCCGGTGCTGGCCTGAGGCGGCGGCATCTCGCCGCCGAGGAGGCGGAGCGTCTCGGCGCGTGCCTGCTCGAGCGTGATCCCCGCGTCGGCGAGCACCTGCGCGGCGATGCCTTTTTCCTCGCGAAGCAGGCCGAGGAGCAGGTGCTCGGTGCCGACATAGGAATGATTGAACTCGCGCGCCTCCACCATGGCGAGCTCAAGCACCTTCTTGGCGCGCGACGTGTACGGCAGCTCCGGCCCCGCAGCCGCCGCGGCCTTCCCCTTCTTGACCGTCTCCTCGATTTTCTGCTGCACGTCCTCGAGCTCGACACCGAGGTTGGTGAGCACCGCCGCCGCGACGCCCTCACCCTCGCGTATCAGTCCGAGGAGGATGTGCTCCGTCCCGACGTACTCGTGATGCAGCCGCGCCGCTTCCTCGCGGGCCATCTGCAGCACCTTCCGTACGCGGTCAGTGAAGTTGTAGCCATTCATCGGCCTTCTCCATCATGCTCGAGCATCTGCCGGACAAGCTGGGCCCGGTGAACCGGGAGCAGGTCATCGTCGAGATCGGTCCCGGCTGCGCGGGCGACGTGCGCATTCTGCGCCAGCACCAGCAGTCGGTTCAACGTGTGGAGCGGCACGTCCGGGAGGATTCCCATCCCCTGCCCGAGACGCACGCCACTCAGAAGGTTCAGCGTTTCCTCGAATGACATGGACCGTGCGTGCCGCAACAGTCCCCATGCTCGCCACACCTTGTCATCGAGGGCATTCGGCGCGTCGCGTCGCAATACATCCCGCGCGCGCTCCTCGTATTCCATGACCTGCCGGACGAGTCGGCCAAGGTGATCGAGCAGCTCGCCCTCGGACTTGCCCAGGGTGGTCTGGTTCGAAAGCTGGAAGAGATTCCCCAGCACCTCGCTTCCCTCGCCGTACAGCCCGCGATATGTCAGGCCTACCTGCGCCAGCCCCTGAAGGACCTTGGTGATCTCGCGGGTCAGCACGAGGCCGGGAAGATGGATCAACACTGACGCCCGGAGCCCCGTTCCGACGTTTGTCGGACAGCTCGTAAGATAGCCGAACTCCGGATGGAAGGCGAAGGAAAGCCGCTGTCCCAGCGCCTGATCGACGGCATCCGTGTCGGCGTACGCAGCCTCCAGTGCGAAGCCCGATCGCAGCCCCTGCAAGCGGAGGTGATCCTCCTCGTTGAGCATCACGCTCAAGCTCGGCGCGATGACCACCGCCGCCCCGCTCCGCACCTTCCCCGAAGCCTCCAGCCCCGCCAGCTCACGGGACACCGTCTGACGCTCGTGCAGCCACAGGCGGGTAAGCCGCGGAAGGCCGTCGAGCCGGACCGTCGACGCGTCGGTCAGCTCGGGGATGTCGCGCACGGCGGCCTCGGCCGTGCGCACCACACTTTCGCGATCGAGCGGGGTGTTCCGCCCCCAGAACGCCCGTTCCGCGAGGTTGCGGGCCAACCGGACACGGGTGGAGAGCACGAGATGGCTCATCGGTCCGTCGCCACTGAGCCACGGCGTCGCGCGTCCCGGAACGAGCGGGTCCATCATGCCTCCATTGCTCGAAGTCGGTCGCGAAGCTCGGCCGCCAGCTCGAACTGCTCCATCTCGATCGCCACCCGGAGCCGCTCCCTGAGCGATGAACGCTCACGCGCCACCACCTCGACAGGATCGGTTGGTGCTCCCGGGTCGGCATACGTTTCACCGGTGTGACGTACCGCGCCCTGCAAGCGCTTGAGCAGATCCCTGAGCGGCCGCTCGAACGCCGTCCAGCATGTCGGGCAGCCTACCTTGCCCGATGCGCGAAAATCCTGGAGCGTCGCACCGCATTCCGGGCACGCCTCGGCGCCCGCCGCCGCCGCAGCGAGTGGGGCTCCGCCCTTCCCCATGGTCGCGAGGAAGGCGCCGAGGGGAGTCTGTGCCACCTCGGCCTCGGTCTCGACGCCGCGTTCGGCGGCGCACTTGCCGCACAGGTGCAACGTCGTGACCTGGTCACCTACGATCTGCGTGAGGTGCACGGCCGCTTCGCGCTCGTGACACGCCTGACAGGTCGTCATGCGATCGCCTCGACGCGCTCCGCAGGCCTGAGGACGCCCCCCTCGAGTGCGAGCACCCGATCGGCCAGCGCGGCCAGCGCGCGAGAGTGCGTGACCGCCACCACAGCCGTGCGCTCGACGCGCGCGATCGTGGTGATGAGCTCGTGCATCCGGGCCGCGGTCGGTGGGTCGAGATTCCCGGTGGGTTCGTCGAGGAGGAGCACCGCCGGTGCGGTGACCATTGCGCGCGCGAGCGCCACGCGTTGTTGCTCGCCGCCGGATAGCAGCGTGACGCGCGACTCGGTTCGGGCGGCGATCCCGAGTTGCGCGATGATCGCGTCGGCGCGGTCACGCGCCGTGGACTCCGCGACACCGTCGATCAGGAGCGGCATCATCACGTTCTCGCGCGCCGTGAAGTCGCGCAGCAGGTGATGGAACTGAAAGACAAACCCGATACGCCGGTTGCGCAGCCGCGCCAGCGACGGATCGTCGAGGACCGACAGCGCCACGCCCTCGATCGTGATCTCGCCACTGTCGGGGCGGTCGAGTCCGCCGAGCAAGTGAAGCAGCGTGCTCTTGCCACAGCCGCTCGCCCCGACGATGGCGACAAACTCACCGGCCATGACCTCCAGGTCAGTGCCGTCGAGCACGGTAAACGGCGTGCCGTCGCCGCCGACAAAGTGACGGCGCAGCCCGCGAGCCTCGAGGATCGCCGTCATTCGTCGCGGATCGCGTCGACGGGAGCAAGGCGCGACGCACGGCGAGACGGCATGATCGTGGCGAGCACCGCGAGCGCGACACTGGCCACCACGACCACTGCCACGTCAAGCACCTCGACGTGCACCGGCAGATGCTCGATGAAGTAGATGCTCGGATCGATGGTGATCCACCCGGTGCGGTCAACGATGAGCGCGATCGCGAGCCCCAATGTGAGCCCGATGCCGGTGCCGAGGAGACCGACAATCGCGCCCTGCGCGAGAAAGATGCGGCCGATTCCGGCAGCAGGCAGCCCCATTGCCTGAAGGATTCCGATCTCGCGGGTCTTGAATGCGACCACCATCGTGAGCGTGCCGACGATGTTGAACGCGGCCACGATCATGATGCAGAAGATCACCAGGCCCATCGCAAGCTTCTCCAGCTCGAGCGCCTGGAAGAGGGTGCTGTTCTGCATTTGCCAGGTTTCGACTCGGTACTCGGGCCCAAGGGCTTCCTCGATCCGTGTCTTGACGACGGGCGTGTCCCAGGCGTCGGTCACCCGCACCGCGATCCCCGACACGGCGCTGCCGAGGCCGGTAAATCGCTGCGCGGCCTCGCGGTCCATCACCATGAACTCGTTGTCGTAGAGGAACATCCCGGTCTCGAAGATGCCGGTGACCTCGACCATCCAGAACACCGGCGTAAACTGGCCGGTGACCGGACTGCGGCGCGACGACACCGGGGCGAGCACCCGAAGGTGGTCGCCCGGATACGCGTTGAGGCGTTCGGCGAGCCGCGAACCGAGGGTGACGCCAGCCTGCAGCGAATCGGTCGCCTCGATCACCCGCATGTCGCCCGACTTGAGTGCACCGGCGATCTGGGTGACGTCGGTCGTCGGCGACGCCGGTTCGATGCCCGCCACCTTGGCGACTTCCGGGTGCCCCGCGCGATTGGTGAGCAGTGTCATCGCCACGACCTCGGGCGCGGCGGCGACCACGCCTGGGACATCGCGGATCTTCGCCAGCGGGATCTCCCAGTCTTCGATGCGGAGATCCTCGCCAAAGGTGAGGACATGCAGGTGCGGCGACGCGATCAGGATCCGGTCGCGGAGGTCGTCACGCAGCCCGTTCATCACACCGAGGACGATGATGAGCGCAGTGACACCGGCGGCGATGCCGCCAACGGCGATGATCGTCTGCAGCGACGTGGTGCGCGTCCCGCGCTGCCCGCGGAGGTAGCGCAGCGCGATGCGGCGCTCCAGGGGAGATGGCCACCAGCCGGACACGATCAGCCCTCCGGGTCATCTGCGCCCGTGCCTTCGGGGCGCATCGCCGGAAAGAGGATCACGTCGCGAATGCTCGCCTGGTCGGCGAGGAGCATCACCAGTCGGTCGATGCCCATGCCGATCCCGCCGGTTGGCGGCATTCCGTATTCCAGCGCACGGATGTAGTCGGCATCGAACTGCTGGGCTTCGTCATCCCCGGCAGCACGCTGTCCGAGCTCAACGATCCCGACGACCAGCGCGCCCGCTTCGAGGACCAGCTGGGCCAGCGCGCCGCCGGCGACGACGAAGCCCAGCAGTTCGACGCCGACTACATCCGGGCCCTGGAGTATGGC
>JBKJMX010000173.1:0-2675 GCA_046596135.1 Gemmatimonadales bacterium | reverse complement strand
CCCTTCGTCACCGGGCGGCAGGGCGGCACCGGACTTGGCCTCGCCATCGTGCAGCGTGCCGTCACGTCGCACCATGGTGTCATATTGGTGGACAGTGCCCGGGCGAGCGGCACGATCTTCACCATCTTCATCCCCGTAACCTGGAATCGGGAGTCGGCCGAATGACGGAGCCGCTGGTCCCCCGCGACACCCATGGCAGCGAGACGCTCGATGCAATGGCCCGCGCACCGCGGTACAATGCGTGGCAGGTGAGGGTGCTTCGGAAGTGGATTGGGAAGCGCGTGCTTGAAATTGGTGCGGGACTCGGCAACATCTCAGTAGAACTTCGGCAACTCGATCCGGAGCTGTTGGTGGTCACCGACGTCGACCCGGCATACCGCGCGTCGCTGAGTCGGCGATTCGAAGGCGATCCCTCGGTCCGGGTCGAGCCGCTCACCCTGCCCGAGCCGGGCGTTCATGGGCGCTTCGCCACCGATCGCTTCGACACCGCCATCGCGCTCAACGTCGTCGAGCACATCGAGGACGACTACGGCACGGTGCGGTCGATGGCGGAGGCCATTGCACCGGGTGGACGGGTCGTCATCCTGGTGCCGGCGCTGCAGGCGATCTACGGCGCGATGGATGCTGCGCTCGGTCACTTCCGGCGCTACGACAAGCAACGACTCCAGAGCGTCCTGGCAACGGCGGGCCTCGAGATCGAGGAGCTCGCGTGGTTCAACCGCGCCGGGGTGCCGGGATGGTGGTGGCACGGGAAGGTGCGCGGACTCGCGGCCATCCCGCCGGCGGGGGCGCGTGCCTTTGACCGTCTGGTACCCCTGTTGCAGCACGAATGGTTGCTGCCGCTCCCCTTTGGTCAGTCGGTGATCGGTGTCGGCCGCAAGCGGATGCAATGACGGTAACAACGCTCAGCATTGTGATGCCGGTGCACAACGAGGCGATCACGATCGTGCAGTCCATTGCCGCACTGCAGGCATTCGACTGGGGCATTCCGTTCGACCTGATCGTGGTGGACGACGGCTCCACCGACGCCACCGCCGCGTTGCTTGCCCCGCTTGCTGCGGCGGGCAAGATCTCGCTGGTGCGATGTGATGCCCGCCGCGGTCGCGGAGCGGCGGTTCACGCAGGCGCTGCGCGTGCCACGGGTTCAATAATCGCGTTTCATGACGCCGACATGGAGTACAGTGCGGCCGACCTGCATCGGGCAATCTCGTTTATCGTCGCAGGTCGGGCCGATGCCGTGATCGGTTCGCGGGTGCTTGGCCCGCGTCGGTCGGTGATGCGATACTGGCGGTCGATGGCCAATCGTTTCGTCACCCTGGTCTCGAACGCGCTTACGAACCTGAACCTGACCGATGCAACGACCCATTGTGTCGTGGTGCGGCGTGAAGTTTGGCGGAGCCTCAATCTTGTCGCGCCCGGCTTCGATGCCGACGTCGAACTCGTGGCGGCTCTTGCCCGAAGCAGGGTGCGCATCTGGGAGGTGCCGGTGAGCTATGAGGGCCGCTGGCGCACGCAGGGACGAAAGTCACGCCGCCGCGACACCGGGCTTCGCATCTGGCGGATTATCACCTCGCACTGGCGCGGGAACGGACTTCTGCAAAGGACACAGCAATGAGCCAGATGGCACCATCAGTGCTCGTCATTGATGACGAAAGCGGCATTCTCGACACCCTTCGAATCCTGCTGAAGAAGGAAGGGTTCGAGGTTTCCACGGCGCAGGGCGGGAAGGCGGGACTCGAGGCCATCCGGACGATGACACCCGACATCGTCCTCACCGACGTCCGCATGCCGCAGGTGACCGGTCTCGACATCCTCCAGGCCGTGAAGGAAATCGACGCGATGACGCCGGTGCTCCTCATGACCGCGCAGGCGTCACTGCAAAGCGCGATGCAAGCCGTCAACGCCGGCGCCTTCTACTACCTGCAGAAGCCGTTCGCGAACGACGAACTGATCGCCATCCTCCGCCGAGCCTGCGAGTTCCGTCAGATCCGGGTCGAGAACCGGCAGCTCAAGGCGGAGATCCGCAAGGGCGGCACCCGCGCAACGGTGACTCGGCCAATTGGGAAGTCACGCCGGTTCATCGAGATCCTCCGGCTGGCCGACATCGTGGCGCCGACCGATTCGACGGTGCTGATCGAGGGAGAAAGCGGCACCGGCAAGGAGGTGCTGGCGCGGTACATCCACGATGCGTCGACCCGGGCTGACGGACCGTTCATGTCGATCAACTGTGGCGCACTTCCCGAGACCCTGCTCGAAAGCGAGTTGTTCGGCCACGTGAAGGGATCCTTCACCGGGGCGGTGCGCGACAAGCAGGGACTCTTCGCGGCGGCGCGCGGCGGCACCTTCTTCATGGACGAGGTCGGTGAGATGCCGCCCTCGCTGCAGGTAAAGCTGCTCCGTGTGCTCCAGCAGCGCGAGGTGATCCCGGTGGGTGCCACCGAGGCGCTTCCCGTGGACGTGCGCATCATTGCCGCGACCAACCGCGACCTCGACGAGGAGGTGCGACGCGGCAACTTCCGCTCCGATCTCTTTTACCGGATCAACGTGATTGCTGCCACGCTGCCCCCGCTGCGCGAACGTCGCGACGACCTGCTCCTGCTCATCGAGCAGTTCCTCGGCGACCTCGCGGCCGATCGCAAGGAGGACCCGAAGGCGCTTTCGGCCGAGGCACTCGA
>JBKJMX010000165.1:0-11391 GCA_046596135.1 Gemmatimonadales bacterium | reverse complement strand
TTCGAGGTGAGCGCCAACGGCTTCGGATCCTCGTTTGCCACTGTCGGCGACGAGCTCTGGATCGGCGCACCGCGGAGCGATCGTACCGGCCGGATCTACCGGATGCAGCGGGACAAGGCTGGCAACTGGACCGGTCTCACCAAGCTCGCGGTCGATTCGGTTGAGTTGTCGTCACAGTTCGGCGCTACGATGGCAGCCGACGGCAACAATGTGATCGTCGGCATGCCGGGCGATGGTGGTGGCGAGGGAACAGTCAAGTTCCTGGCCCGCACCCCTACCGGTGGCTGGGTAGCGCGGGGGACGTTCTTTCCGCCGTCGAATGAGTTCGCGCGTGTTACCGGGAGCGAGGTGCGCTGCGCCGATGGCGTGGCGAACAAGTTCGAGTGCGGCAATACCGGCCTGCTGTCGTTCCTGCCGATCTCCGAGATCGGTGGCAAGCGCGGTACCCGGATGAACGACAACTGGGGATGGACCGACCCGGAGACCGGCAAGGAGTACGCGATCCTTGGGCGGACCGATGGCACGTCGTTCGTTGACGTGTCGAATCCGTCGGCACCGCGCTACCTGGGCGACCTGCCGAAGACCGAGGGCTCGCCGTCGGCGGCGTGGCGCGACATGAAGGTCTACAAGAACCATGTGTTCATCGTGGCCGATGCCTCGGGTGACCACGGGATGCAGGTCTTCGATCTCACGCGGCTCCGCACGGTGCGCACGCCGCAGACCTTCACCCCCGACGCGCAGTACACCGGCATTGCCAGCGCGCACAACATCGTGCTCAACGACGAGAGCGGGTTTGCCTACGCCGTCGGTGCCTCGTCGGGCGGCGAGACCTGTGGTGGCGGGCTGCACATGATCGACGTCCGCGATCCGAAGCATCCCACCTTTGCAGGCTGCTTCTCCGATTCGAAGACAGGCCGGTCCGGCACTGGCTACAGCCATGATGCGCAGTGCGTGACGTACAAGGGCCCTGACGAGAAGTACAAGGGTCACGAGATCTGCATGGGCTCGAACGAGACGGCGATCTCGATTGCCGACGTGACCGACAAGAAGAACCCGGTTGCGATCTCCCGTGCGACCTATCCTGACGTTGCCTATGCCCACCAGGGCTGGCTCACCGACGACCACCGTTTCTACTACCTCAATGACGAGGGCGATGAGAGCGCGGGGAAGGGCGAGGCGGCCAAGGGCACGCGCACGCTGGTGTGGGACGTGAGCGACCTCGACGATCCCGTGCTGGTGAAGGAGCATGTCGGCACGTCGCGCGCGATTGACCACAACCTGTACGTCAAGGGCAACCGGATGTATCAGGCCAACTACACGTCCGGCCTGCGAATCCTCGATATCAGCGACCCGCGCAACCCGCGGGAAGTCGGCTTCCTCGACACCCACCCGGGTGACGATGGCTCGCCAAGCTTCAACGGCGCGTGGAGCACGTACCCGTACTTCAAGAGCGGCACGATCATCGTGACGAGCATCGGCGAAGGAGTGTTCTTCGTCCGCGATCGCAGTCAGGCTGTGCCGTGAGGAACACCCTGGTGGGGGCCGCGGCATTCCTGCTTGCGGCCTGCGCCGGGGGCGCGGCTGCCCCCGCTGGGGCACCCGCCCCGGCAGGTGGCGCCAAGCTGTACGTTGTCAATCAGGGCGGCGCGACCATCTCGGTGATCGACCAGCAGCGCCTCGTGGTCGACACCGTCCTCGATCTTCGAACCATGGGCTTCACCGCCAACGCGAAGCCCCACCACGTGGCCGTCGAACCCGACGGCTCGTTCTGGTATGTGTCGCTCATCGGCGACGGGCGCGTGCTCAAGCTCGATCGTGCCAATCGCGTAGTCGGGCAGGTGAACATGGAGACGCCCGGGCTCCTCGCAATCGACCCGGTGCACGATTCGCTCTACGTCGGCCGATCGATGACCGCCGTCAACCCGCCGCGCTCGCTCGGCGTGATCACCCGCAAAAACTTTGCACTGGTCGACGAACAGGAAGTGGTGCTGCCCCGGCCGCACGCGCTCGTCGTCACGCCCGATGGCAAGTGGGTGCACACGGCCTCGCTCGCGGAGAACCGGATCGCCTCGGTCGAGGTCGCCACCGGACGGGTCACCCTCACGACGATCAATGGCGGACCACGCTCACTCGTACAATTCGCGATTTCGCCCGATGGCAGGACGATGGTGGCCGGTGGCGAGTTGTCGAACACCGTGCTCGCGTTCGACCTCACCCGGCCGCCGCCGATGCAACCGGTGCGCGAGATCGCGACCGGTGGCAAGCCGTGGGACCCGATGTACCGCCCGGGTAGCAACACGCTCTTCACGACTATACTGGCCGACAACGCACTCGCCGAAATCGATGTCGTGTCGGGAACGGTGCTCCGTACGATCACCGGGATGATGGCCCAGCCGTACGGACTCATCATTCGTGCTGACGGGCGTTACGCGTTCGTGGTCAACCAGAATTCCGGCGCGCTCAAGCCCGGCGAAAGCGGCCACGCGATGCACGGCATGGGCGCCGGCGCCAACATGACCGATGGATGGCTCACCGTGATCGACCTGACATCCGGTGCCGTGGTGAAGACGCTGATGCTCGGTGCCGGTCCCACCGGCGCCGGCGCTGCGGGAGCTCGATGAAGCGATTGCTAGCGGCGCTGGCCATCGGGCTCGGTGCCTGCGCGCCAGCTAACGCGGGCGCGCAGTTCGTGCCGCACGCTGCCCGGATCGTCATGCAGGACACTGACGGCCGCCCAATACCGCACCCCTTTCTCGGTGGATTCGATGTGCCGCGGCCGCAACTCGTGGACATCGACGGCGATGGCGATCTCGACCTCTTCGTGCAGGAACGCAGCGGCGAAATCATCCTGTTCGAGCGGGTCGGGGAGGCTTGGACCTGGCGCACCGACCGTTTCCATGATCTCGACGTCGGCGAATGGTATCGCTTTGTCGACCTCGATGGTGACGGCGATGCTGACCTGCTTGGCGAGGCGCGCTTCGGGTACATCAAGGCGTGGCGCAACACCGGTTCACGCACTACCCCCCATTTCGCGGTGGCGAGCGATTCGCTCCGCGACTCCGATGGCACGCCGATATTCGCCGATCGCCAGAACATCCTCAACGTCGTCGACATCGACTGCAACGGCCGTCTCGATCTTTTTCTCGGCCGGGTCACCGGCACGGTCGATCGATACGAGCAGGACGGCGCCAGTGCCGACGGGTTCCCCCGTTTCCGCCTGCTCACCGAGCGCTGGGAGGGGATCGAGATCGTGGGTCAGGTACCGGGCAGTCCCGGAATCATCCCGGAACGACCCTCGATGCACGGCGCCAACACGATGGCGTTCGGCGACATCGATGCCGATGGCGATCTTGACTTGCTCTGGGGCGATTTCTTCGAACCCGGCCTGTTGCTGATTCCCAATACCGGAAGCTGTCAGCACCCGTCACTGCGCAATTCACCGCAGCGATTCCCGACCGGCAATCCGCTCAACACCACGGGGTACAACGCGCCCGCGGTGGGCGACATCAACGGTGATGGTGAACTCGACGTCGTCATCGGCGTGATCGGTGGTGCGTACACACCGAGCCAGAGCGGCGTGAACAATCTCTATGTGCTCGAACAAGTCGCACCGGGGAAGTTCGAGGTCCGGACGAGCCGGATGATTCCCACCGTCGACGTGGGCAGCGAGAGCATGCCGTTGCTCGCCGACCTCGACGGCGACGGCGATCTCGACCTCCTGATCGGCAACAAGATCTCCCCCGTCGACATCACGTCGGCCGAGATGATCCTGTTCGAGAATGTCGGGACACGCACGGCACCAGTGCTGCGCGAACGCGGTCCGATCGGGATTCGCGGTGAGTTTCACTACGCGCCCGCGGTGGCCGACCTCGATGGCGACGGTGTCCCGGAGCTGGTCGTGGGAACATGGCGCGATCGGGTGATGTTGTACCGGAACACCGGCACACTGGCCGCGCCCACGTGGACACTAGCGGACAGCGGCCTCGTGGTGATCACCCGCGGCAGCAACACTGCACCTACGCTTGGTGATCTCGATGGCGACGGAGACCTCGACATGCTGGTCGGCGAGGCATCCGGTGCGCTCAACCTCTACCGCAACACCGGCACCCGCACCGCGCCGAAGTTCGAGCTGGTCAGTGACACCTTCCAGGGAATCGACGTTGGGCGGCGCAGCACGCCGCACCTCGTGGACCTCGATGGTGACGGCACGCTCGAGCTGCTCATCGGATCAGAGGACGGCACAATCCAGGTGTGGCGCAACGCGACGCGTGACGGCGAGATCCGGTTCGTGCTCGACCCTGCCATCCGGATGACGGCCGACGCCTACTCGTCAGTGGCGTCGGGTGATCTCGATGGCGATGGCGTGATCGACTTGCTGGTGGGTACGGTGGCGGGCGGGTTGCGGCTGATTGGTGCGCTGGAGACTGCGGGGTCTGCCAAGCCCTGATGCCGATCGCGGTGAGCGCATCGACTCACCCTGCATTCGCTCACCTACACGAAATCGACGGTGATCCGGTCTGGAATGATCCCGGCATCGGCCGCGCGATCGAGCAGCAACTGCACTGCCTCGCGTCCGCGAGCGCCGTAATCCACCGTCCAGTCGTTCACGTACATCCCCACGAATGCATCGGTGCGTTCGTCCGAGATCCCGCGGTTGTAGCGGGCGGCGTGGGCGAGCGCCGCGTCACGATGCGACAGCGCGTACTCGATGCTGGCGCGCAGGTCGCGCGAAACCTGCGCGATCACCTCGGCGCCCAAGTCGCGTCGCACCACGTTGCCGCCCAGCGGGAGGGGCAGGCCGGTGTCTGCAAGCCACCACTCGCCCATGTCGACCCAGAGATGCAGCCCGTCGTCGGCATGGGTGAGCTGACCCTCGTGGATCAGCAGGCCCAAGTCGACATCACCACGATGCAGTGCGGGCTCGATCTGGTCGAACGCCATAACCACTGGCTCGAACTCAGGCTGCCAGAGCCGCAATGCGAGGTATGCCGTGGTGAGCAGTCCCGGTATCGCGATCCGCTGGCCCCGTGCTGCAGCACGAGGGTCGTCGGGCGCCGGCTTGGGCGACACCAGTCGCGGACCATAGCCATCGCCCATTGATGAACCGCTTGAGAGCAGCGCGTAGTCCTGGGCGATGTACGGGTAGGCGTGGATCGACACCGCGGATACGTCGAGTTCACGACGCCGCGCGCGATGGTTCAGCGTCTCGATGTCCTGGAGTTCGTGCTCATACCGGAGCCCGCCGGTGTCGATCTTGCCCTCTGCGAGCGCATAAAACATGAACGCGTCGTCGGAATCGGGGCTGTGCGCCACCCGGATCACCTGGCTCATTGGGTAGCTCCAATCGACGTCAGGTAGGCATCGAGCATTGGTCGGTGGTGGGTGTACTCCGGCTGCGGCTTGTCGATCTCCGCGGCGTAGTGGCTGCGGAAGTCCTGCTGCGCGGCGCGGAGCGCGGCTGTGTCCCGTTCGAAATCGGCTGCCAGGCCGCGGATGTAGTACGCCGTCAGGTTACCGGGCGACGCAACGAGGATCGAGTCGGCGAGCGCCCGTGCCGACGGGAAGCGACCCACCAGCAGGTGCAGTGCCGCCATGTGATAGCGGGCGTCGGTGTCGCGGTCGGCGGGCGGCAACATGTTGTACGATTCGGCAGCCATGTCCCAGAACTGGATCACGGTGTTGGTGTCGCTGCGCTCTGCAGCGCTGATCACGCGGTCGTGCAGGCGATCGAACCGTTCCCGCGGCGACATCGACGAGATGTCCGGCGGCGTCCCCGTGGGCGCGGTGCCTGTTGTCGCAGCGTTGCCCGCGTTCGCCATCGAGGGCGCCTTGGGGTCTTCGCGATGGGTGGCAGCCCATGCCACGGCGCCCACCGACGCGACGATCAGCACCATCGCAACGATCCATGGAGTGGGGCTGTTACGGGGGGTCGGGACCTGTCCTGGAGCCGATGCGTCCCCGGGCGCTGCGATCCCGCACCGATGGCAGAACCGTGCACCCGGACCCAGCTCGGCGCTGCAGCCGGCACATGTGCCAGCAACAAGGGTGGCGCCGCAGGTGGCGCAGAAGTTTCCGCTGGCCGAGTTGCCGCATCGGCCACAGGTGGTGGGCGCGCTCAAGCTGGTGCTCCGGGTATCGAGTCGTCGGTCGATGCGCCTGCCGAGCGCATCCCAGCGCCGAATATAGTCCGCATGGGATGGGCGTCCGCTGGCGCTCGCTGGCCTTCCTCGCTACCCTTTGGAATCTTTCTCCCGGCACTGATGACCACACCATCGACGGACACCATCGACCTCTCGAATGCCGACCACATGGGCGACCTGGCCCGGGGCGGCACCACGTGGTCGGTGCATCTCGAGACTCGGCAGGACGGCCCCATCGCGGCGGGGAGGGTGCACTTCGTGGCCGGCGACGTGCGCCGCAGCTCTGCATGGATCTTCCGCGAATGGAGCGCGCAGGACGTGAAGGCCCGCTTCGCGGAATTCTCGCCGCTGGAGCTCTGGCGCCTGCTCGAGAGCCTGAGCTGAGCTGATCGTCGTGCCCCGCAAGGCGCTCTTCACGGCGCTGATCGTTCTCATTGTTCCCTCGTCAGTGGTGGCGCAGGCCCCGGGCGACACCCTCCCGGTCGTCTCGCGCATCACGCTTGATCGCCGCAACATCTTCGATGACGGCGACCGTTCGTGGGTCACGCGCATCGTCAACCGGCTCCACATTCGCACCCAGGCGCCAATCATCCGGCGGGAGTTCCTCTTCCGCGCGGGAGAGCCGTACGACTCGGCGCTGGTCGCGGAGACAGCGCGAAACCTCAGGCGTTTCGGCGTTTTCCGGGATGTATCGATCGACAGTGTCCGGACCGACTCCGGCCTCACGATCGTCGTCACCACGCGTGACGGGTGGAGCACCCGCCCTGACTTCCGGTTCCGTTCCACCGGCGGCTCGATCGTCTACACCGCCGCGCTGATCGAGGACAACCTCCTCGGCACCGCCACTCAGACACAGGTGCTCTACCGCAAGGATCCCGACCGCACCACCACGATCCTCGGGTTCCGCAAGCGACGGCTCTTCGCGGGAAAGGTCGGGGTTGCGGCGACCTTCTTCAACCGCAGCGACGGTGAATTGTTCAATGCCACCACGTCGTATCCGTTCTTCTCGCTCACATCGCCGTTCGGCGGGTCGGTGACCTTCGACACCCGTCGCGAAAGAGTGCTCCGGTTTCGTGGTGGACTCGCCGACACCGCCAGCGACACCCTGCAGCGTCGTTACGTGCTGGGGCGGGTCGAGGCGGCTCGGGCTCTTCGTGCGTCGAGCGCGGGCTACCTTCGGGTCGGCCTGCTCGCGCAGCTGCGGCGCGATGACTATGCCCGCCAGACCGACTACGACGCGGTGGGACTCGCCCGCACGGTCACCGGCGCCGTGGGTGCCTTCAGCGAATGGCGTCAGGCGAAGTTCCTTGAGGTCGAGGGGTACGAGAGTTTCGGCCGCAGCGAGGACGTCGACCTCAGCCGGGTGGTGCGGTTCTCCGTGCTGGTCGCCCCCAAGGCGTTCGGGTACGACCGCGACGGCGTCGCACCCGGCTTCGCGGTGCACGCCGGGCGGTCATTCGGGGGTGGATTTGCCGTGGCCGATATCGCCGCCAGCGGCCTGTTCAGCAGCGCCGGGCTCGATTCGGGGCAGGTGTACCTCGGGCTGACGGCAGTCTTCCTGCCTTCGAGCCGGCACCATGTCGTGCTGCACGCCGACGTCGGCGCGCTCTCCCGCCCTGCACCGGGCAGCGAGTTCGACCTCGGCCTTGGTACTGGCCCGCGTGCCTTCCAGGAACATGCCTTCACTGGCGACCGGCAGTACACGGCCACGGCGGAGTACCGGTTCACAGTGGCGAGGGATTTCCTCGACGTCACCGGGATCGGGGTCGCCGGTTTCGTTGATCATGGCGGTGCATGGTGGCAGGGAGAGAAACGTCGTAGCGGTTGGGATGCGGGGATCGGCGTGCGCCTCGGGGCCTCCCGCGCTCCCGATCAGGAGGCCACTCGCATCGACATCGCTCGACGATTTGCCACCGACCGCGAGCCGGCGGGATGGGTGCTTGTGGTGGGCAAGGGATTCACGTTCTCGACCTCGACGCGCAGCCGCTGATTCCGGCGCGTCGCGCCCCGCGGCGCACCAACGGCTGGAGTAACAGATGACGAGCCCAACACCCGCGACACCGGTCGGCCTGATCCAGCGCTGGGCGATGCCCGGCATCTTCATCATCATGGCCATTACCTCCCTGCGCCTGGCGAGTGCGCTGCTGCTGCCGGTGGCTGTGGCCGCGCTCTTTGCGCTACTGCTCGCGAAGCCGGTCCGCTGGCTGGTGCGCCGTCGTGTCCCGTCCAGCCTTGCGGCCGGCATGGTGGTATTCGGCACCGTGATCGCGTTCGGAACTCTCGTCTACCTCTTTGCGGCGCCGGCCGCCTCGTGGATCGAGCGGGCGCCGCGCACCCTCACCGCCGCGCAAGTGAAGATCAACCGCCTGATGAAGCCGATCGAGAAGCTGCAGCGCACCGCCGAGAAAGTCGAGGAAATCACCAGCCCCGACAAGGGCCCGGCCCGAACGGTGAAGGTTGCCCCGGTCGGGTTGCTGTCGAAAGCATCCGGCACCACGATGCACTTTCTGGGCAGCTTCGCGACGGTGGTTTTCCTGAGCTTCTTCCTGCTGGCACAGGGTGAGCGGTTCCGCGAGAAGATCGCGGAGTTCATGCACCGACGGCACCATAGCAACGTCCAGGACCTGCTGCGCGACATGCAGGGCCAGATGTCGACGTACCTGTTGACCGCCGCGATGATCAACGTCGGTGTGGGCGTGTGCACCTACGGCGCCCTGCTGCTGATCGGGATGCCGAACCCGGGGCTTTGGGGCGTGCTGGCCGGCGTGCTCAACTTCCTGCCCTACATCGGCGCGATCGCGACGATGGTGGTCATCGGCCTCGCAGGCATCGTGTCGTTCGACGCCCCCTCCCAAGCGCTGATGGCGGTCGGGGCATTCTTCGTGATCAACCTGATCGAGTCGAACCTCGTGACACCGACCCTCATGGGACGCCGCCTCCCGCTCAATCCGGTGGCGTTGTTTCTCGGCTTCCTCTTCTGGGGCTGGGTATGGGGCATCACCGGCGCCGTCCTCGCCGTGCCGCTCACCGTGATGGTCAAGGTGATTGTCGACCGGATCCCCTCGCTGCAGCCGCTCGGCGTCCTGCTCGATTCCTGACGAAACCCCGGCGATGCCGGCGGCGTTCATTATGTTTGGGCCCTGTTTCGCCCTGTTTCGCCCTGTTTCGCCCTGCTTTCCCCGTTCGCCTGAGGTGCACGATGCCGAGGTCCCTGGTTGCTGTCGCCGCTGCGCTTCTCCTCGCCGCCGGTACGTGGCACCTGAGCCTCGTCGGCGCGTTCCCGGGTAAGGATGAGGTGGTCGCCGCGCCGCTGTCCAAGGTGGCCCTGACCTTCTCGGCGCCGGTCAACATCAAGCTCTCGGCGGTGTCGATTCTCGCCCAGGATTCCACCGAGGTGTCCAAGCTCGCGGTCACGATGGGAGCAAAGCCGACGATGGTCGATGGCAAGCTCACTCGGCCACTGCCGGCAGGCCGTTACCTGGTGCGGTGGCGCACGGCCGGTGCAGACGGCCACGCGATTCGCGGGACCCACGCGTTCACGATCAACCCGGTCGAGTGATGCGCTTCGGCAGGGCTGCGATCGCCGCCCTGGCGATCGTTGCCTGCGCACCCGCTGCGCCCCTCCCGTCGGGTCCGTTCCGGGGTGCGGAGCTGGACCATCCGCTCCCGAAACCGGCATTGGTGTTCACCGATTCGCGTGGCCAGCCCTTCGATCTCGTGCAGGCCACCGCCAACCGCGTGACGCTCCTCTTCTTCGGCTACACGCACTGTCCCGATATCTGTCCGGTCCACCTCGCCAACATCGCCGCCGTCCTCGACAAGATGCCCGACGACGTGCAGCGGGACGTCATGGTCGTGTTCGTGACGACCGATCCCGCCCGTGATTCGCTTGCCGTGCTCGATCGGTGGGTCCGCGGCTTCGATCCGCGATTCATCGGACTCACCGGTGACAGCGCCACGATTGCCAATGCGCAGTCGCAACTCGGCCTGATCCCCGCGCAGCGCACGACCGCGCAGATGGCGGACCATTACGGCGTCGGGCACGCCACGCAGGTCATCGCCTTCACGCGAGACGGCCTCGCCCGGGTGCAGTATCCGTTCGGGACTCGCCAACGCGACTGGGCAGAAGACATTCCGAAACTCGTCGAGTTCGGTCGCGCACCCCCTGCGGGAACGGAGTAGCGATGCAGTGGTGGTGCGCCGCCACAGGCGAGCCGTGGAGCTGGAGTTGGCAGTGGTATCCCGGCGTGCACCTCGCCGTTCTCACGATTGGCGTTGCGTGGTACCTGCTCGGTCGGGCGCAGCAATGGTCAACCCGACCCTGGGGATGGTTCCTCACCGCCATGGTGGCGCTGCTCGCGACGCTCGACTGGCCGATCGGCAAGCTGGGCGCCGGCTACCTCGCGACAGTGCATACCCTGCAATTCCTGTTGCTCACGCTCCTTGTCGCCCCTGCGCTGCTCCGGAGCATTCCCGCTGACGGCTGGCAACGCCTCGCGACCCCCGGCTCCCGGTCGTTCGGCGCGTTGCGCTTTCTCGCGCACGCCCTCATCGCACTCGTCGCGTACGACATGCTGGTGGTGGTCACCCACTTTCCGGCGGTGGTCGACGGGGCGATGCAGACGCAGCTCGGGTCGTTCGCGATCGATCTCGCGTGGCTGGTGGCCGGGCTCCTGCTCTGGTGGCCGATCGCAGCGCCGGCACCGCTCGGGCGACTCGGCATGTTCGGCAAGATGGGATACCTCTTTGCGGCCACCATCATCCCGACGATACCCGCGATGATGATGGTGTTCAGCGACTGGCCGCTCTACGAGCTGTATGAATTGGCGCCTCGCGTCATCACGCACTTCTCGGCCAACGAGGACATCCAGCTCGCCGGATTGTCGATGAAGCTCTTCGGCGATATCCCCCTCTGGATCGCCACGGCCGTCGTATTCTTCAGGGGGACCGCCCATACCCGGAGGACCGCCGGTGCCTGAACGCAGTGCCACGCTCACACTGGACACCGAGGGCGCCGAGCCGACCCACGCGGTCACGACCGTGACCGTGTTCTCCCCCGCACAGCGTGCCCGGCGTGCGATCGTCGCGCTGCTGATCGGTGGGGCGGCCGCCGCGGCGCTGATCCCGATCCCGATCATCCACTTGCTGGGCATTCCACTCGTCGTCATCTCCGCGATCGTGATCGCCGTGAAGCAGCTCCGCGTTGCCGCACGGGTCGGCCGGGTGGCAGTCGCCTGTCCCAAGTGCGCCG
>JBKJMX010000148.1:0-7755 GCA_046596135.1 Gemmatimonadales bacterium | reverse complement strand
GACGTCGTAAATCGCATCGGGTTCGACCGCTGTCGCGCCAAAATCCTCCACCGCCCGCTGGACCTTTTCAGCGTCGATGTCACTCACGATGATCCGTGCGCCTTCCTCACGAAGGTGTGACATCAGGTAGTAGGCGACCTTGCCGGCGCCCTGCACCGTCACCGTCCGGCCCGCCAGCGAATCCTTGCCCCACTTCGCCTTGGCGGCGGCCTTCATCCCCACGTACACACCGTAGCCAGTCACCGGCGACGGATCGCCGGATAGGTTGAGCAGGCCAGCCACGTGCTTCGTTTCGCGCTTCACGAACTCCATGTCGCTGGGCGAGGTGCCGACATCCTCAGCCGTGATGTACCGGCCACCGAGGCTCTCGACGAACCGGCCATGTGCGCGGAACAGCGACTCCCGATCGGCGCGTTTCGGGTCGGCAATGATCACGGCTTTCCCGCCACCGAGGTTGAGCCCTGCGACGGCGGATTTGTAGGTCATGCCACGCGAGAGTCGCAGTACGTCCCGCAGCGCCTCTTCGGTGCTCGGATAGGGCCATACGCGGGTGCCGCCAAGCGCCGGACCGAGGGTGGTGTCGTGGATCGCGATGATCCCGAAGTAGCCGCATGACGGTTCGTGCGAGAAGAGGACCTGTTCATGTCCCCAGGTCTGCATTTCGTTGAAAGCATCCACGTGATCGGACCTCTTGTTGGGAAAGTCGTGATCCAGGATGATGGAGAATGGATGACCGATCATCCATCAACCATCAACCATTATCCAGCTACTTCCTGCTGTACTCGTAAAACCCCTTCCCGCTCTTCCGACCCAACTCACCAGCCGCGACCATCCGCTTGAGGAGCGGGCACGCCCGATACTTGTCGTCGCCGAGTCCCTTGTGCAGCACGTCGAGAATGGCGAGGCAGACATCCAACCCGATGAAATCGGCCAATGCCAAAGGTCCCATGGGATGCGCCATGCCCAGCTTCATCACGGTGTCGATCGACTCGGGGGTGGCGACACCCTCGAAGACGCAGAAGATCGCTTCGTTGATCATCGGCATCAGCACCCGGTTGCTCACGAAGCCCGGGTAATCGTTCACCTCGACAGGCGTCTTGCCGAGTGCCGACGAAAGTTCCATCACCGTGCGGGTGGTTTCGTCGCTGGTGGAATGGCCGCGAATCACCTCGACGAGGGTCATCACCGGCACAGGGTTCATGAAGTGCATGCCGATCACGCGGTCGGCGCGGCCCGTCTTCGCAGCAATTTCGGTGATCGAGATCGATGACGTGTTGGTGGCGAGGATTGTCGTCGGCTGACAGATCCCATCGAGCTTCGTGAAGATGTCGAACTTGATCGTCGGGTTCTCGCTGGCGGCCTCGATGACGAGCACCGCGTCTCGGGCAGCTGAGAAGTTGGTGCCGGTCCGAATCCGGCCGAGGATCTCGGCCGGGGCATCAGCCGCCAGCGTGCCCTTCTTGACCTGGCGATCGAGATTGCCGCTGATCGTGGCGCGCGCCTTTTCCAGTGCGGCTTCATTGACATCGATCAGGGCGACGTCATGCCCGTGCTGCGCAAAGACGTGGGCGATGCCGTTGCCCATGGTGCCGGAGCCGATCACGGAGATGAGCGTCATCAGACCTCCCTTGACACCGACAACGCCACCGCACTGCCGCCCCCGAGACAGAGCGTGGCCAGTCCTGTGGCGGCACCCCGGTCCTGCATGGCGTACAACAGGGTGGCGAGTACGCGGGCACCCGAGGCGCCAATCGGGTGGCCGAGCGCAATGGCACCGCCATGGACGTTGACGCGATCCCAGTCCCAGCCGAGCGCGCGACCATCGGCAAGTGCCTGCACGGCAAAGGCCTCATTGGCCTCGATCAGGTCGTAGTCACTGATCGCCGTGCCCGCCTTCTTCATCAGGTGTTGCACGGCAAGCACCGGTGCAAAGAAGAGCTCCTTGGGGTCGCCTCCGCCTACCGCGTATTCCGTGATCCGTGCCAGCGGCGCCAGTCCGTGCGCGCGGGCAAAGGCGAGCGACGCCACCACCACTGCGGCACCGCCGTCGTTGAGCCCGGGTGCATTGCCGGCGGTCACCGTGCCGTCCTTCCGGAACACCGGCTTGAGGCGCGCGAGTGTATCGGACGAGGTGTCGGCGCGCGGCGATTCATCAGCCTGCACCACCGTCGGCCCCTTCCGCCCCGGCACCTCGACCTCGATCATCTCGCCAGCGAACTTGCCCTCGGCCTGCGCCGCCACCGCCTTGCGATGTGATTCGCAGCCGAACGCATCCTGATCGGCGCGCGAGACCCCCGCCTTCTCCGCGGTGTACTCGGCGTACTCGCCCATGTGGTTGTTGCCGAACGAATCCCAGAGGCCGTCGTGGATCATCCCGTCGACGATCGTCTGGTTGCCCGCTTTGATGCCGCCGCGGTGATTGTAGAGATAATGAGGCGCGTTCGACATCGACTCCATCCCACCCGCGACCACGCAGGCGGCGTCGCCGGCCTTGATGGCCTGGGCGGCCATCATCACGGCACGGAGCCCCGAGCCGCACACCATGTTGATTGTCACAGCGGGCACGGCGCTCGGCAGCCCGGCGTGGATCATCGCCTGGCGGGCCGGCGCCTGACCGGTGCCACCTTGCACCACGTGGCCCATGATCACATCGTCGATCGCGCCGCCATCGACACCGGCGCGGCGCACCGCCTCGCGGATCGCGATCGCGCCGAGCTGAGTGGCGGGGAGAGCCGAAAGCCCCCCCAGGTACTTCCCGATCGGGGTGCGGCAGGCACTCAGGATCACGGGCACGTTGTCGTCGGACACTGATTATTTCCCGGCTGAAAGGACACCGGGAAGATAATTGGTGGGGGCTGAGGGCCGAATTTTCGGTTCCCCCACCGGTCTACGTGGCTGGCTGCTCAGCCCTTCATGTTGCGGATGGCGTTCATCGCCATGTCGTGCCTTGCCTTCGAGGCGTTCGACAGGGTGTTGAAGCGCTTGCCTTCCGCCTCGAACGTCTTGCGCATCGCGTCGAAGTGAATCGTTATGTCCATCGGCTTGTGCTGGCGCTTGCCGGTTGCCATGCCCGAAGCAGGGTCACGTGGTGAGACCAGGTCGTACTTGACGGCGGCGGCCTCCAGCCGATCGCGTACCGTGATCAACCAGGACGTTTCGTCGGCGTATGCCTGCGCCTCGGCAGCGCTCAAGCCCTTTGGCGCCGGCGCAGCAATTGCGACGCGGGTGACCTCCAGCACGTGGGGGATCGGATACGACTTTCGGGTCGTCGCTTCCTGAGCCGCGAGTGATCCGACCAGGGTACTTCCCGGCAGGGCGCAGCAGAGGGCAAGTGCCAGCAGGTTAGCAATTCGCATTGTGACTCCTTTCCGAGGGCATTCAGGTATGCGCGATTGCGCGTCCCGGCGCGGAGGCAAGGCTCCTCGCTCCCCTTGAGTATCGCCCAGGTGCGGCGAAAGTCCAGCCTTGCCCGTTACGCGCCCAAGGTCTGGGCCGTATATTCCCCGGTTCCCGCCCCCCATCCCACGTAGCCCATTCCGGAGACACCGCATGCGATGCCTGATGATTGCGCTGGCCGTTGGTAGCCTCGCCGCTTGTGAGAAGAAGGCAGAAGAGCCGCCACCGCCTGTGGTGGTTCCCGCACCGCCCGCAGTAACGATCGACATGGCCACGGTTGCCGGGACGTGGGACATCCAGGTCATGGGGATGGGGAGCGACAGCATCCTCACGACCGGAACGCTGGTCGCGACCGGCGACATGGCGGGGTGGATGCTGCAGCTGCCGAATCGGGATCCGATGCCCTTGCAGGTCACGATTGCCGGCGACAGCGTCATCACTGAAGCGCCGGAGTACGAGAGCGTGCTCCGCAAGGGCGTGATGGTGCGCACCACGTCAGTCTACCGCATGGTGGGGCCCAACTTCAACGGCCTTACCACGGCGACCTACAAGGGCGCAGGGGCAGATTCGGTCGTCATGCTCCGTAACGTGGGCACTCGCAAGACGATGTAGCAAGCGAGCGGTTGAGTTGAGTCATGAACGAAACGACGGGTCGGAGAGCGCATTGCTTTCCGGCCCGTCGTTCGTCTGGCGCTCGTCGCTGAAGCGACGGCTTCGAGCTGCGAGCCGCCCGCACGCGCGCCAACGTGGTTAGTGATTCGCCGCCGCACTGATCAACGCTGTCGCGAATACCACGCCCTCGACGAACGATTTCACAGGAATCCGCTCGTCGCGGCCGTGCAGGCGGGTCTCATCGACCGGCATCGCGATCCCGTACAGGCCGTACACGGGGATGCCGACGTTTCGAAAGAAGAGTCCGTCGGTCGCGCCGTTTTCCTGTACCGGAGTGATCGGAATGTCGCGGCCCCATGTCGCCATGGATGCGGCTCGTACCAGTGCAAGCCGCTCGGGCAGTAGTGGCGACGCCGCCGATGGTTTTGCAGGGTGGATCTCCGCGATCACGATCCCGGTGTCGGCCACCACCCGCCGCAGCGCCCGCATGGTCTGTTCGGCGCTCTCGTCGGGCACGAACCGGCAATTCACCGTGACCTCCGCCAGTGCAGGCAACGCGTTTTCGGCATGCCCGCCCCGCAGCATCGTGGGAATGCACGTGGTGCGCACCAGCGCATTGTACGCGGGGGTGAGTGCGGCGAGCCGTTCCACCGCCGTGGCGCGCATCGGCATCGCGATCGCCGCCCGGATCACCGCCGCTTCCCCGGCCGGCACGAATGCCGCACGGGCCGCCAACTGGGCACGGCTGATCTCGGTCAGGTGCAACGGGAACCGGAACGCCTCGAGCCGCCGGAGCGCCGATGCCATCCGGTAGATGGCATTGTCTGCTCGTGGTAGTGAGGAGTGGCCGCCCGCGTTCCGCGCCGACAACGTCACCGACCAGTACACCTTCTCGGCACCCTGCAATTCGAGCCAGGCCAGCTTGCCATGATCGATCATCGGCCCGCCTGCATCGAAATTGAAGACGTGGGCAGCGTCTACGAGCTGCCGGTGATTCTTCAGCAACCACTGCGCACCGGGTTCGTCACCGTTCTCTTCGCCCGATGTCAGTGCCAGAATAATGTCGCGCTTCGGCTGCACGCCCGACCGTACCAGCGCCAATGCGCCCGCCACCAGGGTCGTCGCAGGTCCCTTGTCGTCGATGGTGCCGCGGCCGTAGTACCACCCATCCTGCTCGACCAACGTGAACGGATCAACGCTCCAGTCCTCGCGCAAGGCGTCGACGACATCGAGGTGCGCCAAGAAGAGAACCGGTTTGTCGCTGCCCGTTCCGCGAATGCGAACCACGAGGTTGCGATTTTTCTCCTCCGGACCGATAACCGCGATGTCCGCCTGAGGCACCCCAGCACCACGGAACCGCGCGGCGAGTTTCTCGGCGAGCGGCGTGACATCGCCGCGGTCGAGCGATGTGTTGATGCCGATCATCTCGGCCAGGATCTCGCGCGCTCCGCGCTGCGCGGCGTCGGGGCTGGACTGCGCACCGAGGGGTGCGCAAAAAGCAAGCATCAACAGCGCGGTCGCGGCACGTGTCATCAACAGCTCCAGGTTATGGGATTCATCACTTGTTCGCGCCATCGACAGCGCGTTTCATCTGCGCCACCCAATTGGGGACCACCCGAAAATGGCCGGGACTCAGCTGGTCGGGACCCTGGACATAGATGATGCCACCATCATGGGTCGGGACATTGGACCAGCCGGAGGTATCCGAAAAGCGCGGGTCGGAGGCCCAGAGCACGGGCGCACCGCTCGGTTCGCCTGTCGCCGGGTTCACGGTGGCCACGTACCAAGCGGCGCCCTGCCGGTAGAGGACCGTGGCGGGAGAAAGCCACAACGGTTCGGCCCCTTGCGAGGCGATCTGCCATTGACGACCAGGTATCGCGAAGGTGGTCACCATAATCCGGCTCCCTTCCGCGGTCTGGTAGGCCACCAATTTTCCGTTGGCAGAGATGCTGGGGAAGCGCGCACCCGTCAGCACCGTGTCCATCATGGCCGCCGCGGTGCGCGGATTGAAGCGGGCGACCGTTGATCGATTCCAATCCTGAGCAATCGCCGTCGTATCGTCCAGATATCCCACCGGATCGAAGTTCTGTCCGTCGGCGAGGAAGCGAGCCAAGGTGTCCGGCGACGCTCCTGTGCCGGGCGATCCGCGCAGCATTGACCACTGATCGCCCGTGCGCGCGGCGAAGAGCAACGATTGACCGTCGGGGCTCCACATCGGATGCCGAATGCCCTCGGCGCGTTGCCACACGGTGTGTTGACCGGTCCGCAGATCGTAGAGGCGCAGTTCATTCAACCCGATGCCCTGCACGACGGCTGCCAGCCACCGCCCATCGCGACTCAGGTCGTAGCGCTGAAAATTTGCCGGCTCGATGGGAAGTGCGATTGGGATGGCGCTACTCCCCCGACGCACGAGGCGACCGATGGTGGCGTCGACTCCCGGCGCGAAGACCAACGTGCCATTGGCGGCGACATCAAGCTGGGCCTGGCCAAGCGCTTCGCGCCGGATTCCCGATACCAGCGGGACGGCGCGACCGGCAAGATGGGTCTCGGGATCGTACCGTGCCCCCGAGAGCACGCCGTCGGAGCTGATGAAGATGAGATATCGCCCATCGATGATTCGGAACTCGGAGCCGGCGACGGGGCTACCCGGCGTCCCATCACTCTGGACCGCACGCACCATATGGGCGGCGCCCGTCTCCAGGTTGATGGTCTGGGCCAACCCGTTGAACGAGCAGAGCAGCTCCCCCAAGCTTGGGGCCCAGATCCCGAGCGGACACCGGGGGATCCCCTTCTCGCGAGGTTCGCCTCCTCCCGGGTTGATCCACAAAGCGCGATCGCCATCGGAACCGAGCGCAAGGATTTCAGTGGGCGAGAGCCAACCCAGCATCCCGCTGTTGAGGATCGGCGCCAGCGCGCGTGGGGCACCCCCGGCGAGCGACACCACCATCACCTGATTTGATCCGTAGTACGCGACTTGTGAACCGTCGGGTGAAATGCGCGGTGCGCTCGCGCCGGCCGTGCCCGGAATGGAGTGCACCTCGCCCGTCCGCAGGCTCCGGTACCAGAGGGAGGCCACGGAGTCCGTATTCAGCGCGACATACACGGCAAAATCGCCACTGGCGGCTATGCTGAGACTGCGCCCGACGGCGCCGTAGGTGCTGACGCGCGACATGCCATTCATGTAACTGATTTTGGCACTGTCAGGAATTGCGACATCGTAAATGGTCGGCCCTGGGTCGACGGGTGCGCGCAGGAGTGCCCAAGCGGCAAGCGCCGCCATCGCGAGGGTGGCCGCGCCAAGCGCGGCGCTCACCGTCCTCCAGCGACCCCCGCTTGAGGGGGCACGCAGTACAGCGCGCGCGGTGGAGCGGGTGTTCGTGCCGCCCGCGAGCGCGCCCGCGAATTCCGCCGCGCTAGTGAATCGGTCGGCGGGGAGCTTTTCGAGCGCGGTCATGACCGCGGCGACGACATGCTCCGGAATGCTTCGCCGCTGCCCGGCCAGAGTGCGCGGCTGCTCCGTCATGATCCGCGCCACGATAGCCTGCACGCTCGGCCCCGTGAACGGCGCTTCGCCCACCAGCATCTCGTAGGTCACTGCACCGAGCGCGTAGATGTCGCTGCGCGCGTCGATCTGCTTCTGGCCCATTGCCTGTTCAGGGCTCATGTACTGCGGCGTGCCGAGCGAGAGACCGGTCTGTGTCATGCGCGCGCCACCGGCAGTCTGCACAGCGAGTGCGATCCCGAAGT